>JAGVOR010000162.1 GCA_020052635.1 Candidatus Omnitrophota bacterium | reverse complement strand
TGAATATTCACTGCGTAAAAAAATTAACCGGCTCTTGAATTTAGACGCTAATTATACTTATACCGATAAAGCTATCGATAATCAGGGGTATCTTTATAAATACGGCCCTAACTATGCCCGGCATTTAGTTAACGCGGTTTTTAGTTTCGATCTGCCTTTTGGCTCCCAGGAGATCGGGCTTAATTTCAAGAAGCGTCCTGGCCGCGCCGGATGGTTTCTCTTGAATGCCGGATTAAGTTATAATTTAAATAAAAATTCCAAGATTTTTTTAAGTTCGACCAATATCTTAAACGTTGAATATCAGGATATTGCCGGCATCCCCCAGTCGGGGCGTTATATTCAAGCAGGATTAAGGTTAAGCTGGTAGCAGCTCAACTTTAAGCATCGCTAACTGCAAAGAGAGAAGAGTTGATTTACCCGGTTCGGTAGTATATAATGGCTTAAATTTACAGAACTAAGGAGTGCGATGTTTATTCACGCGGTTTTATTCGTGGTGGGGCCTAAAGAAACTGCCAAATACCGCAGGGATAGCTTAATGTGGGCCAGCTATACCCGGCAAGCCCCCGGATTCAGATCTTATCGGACAATGAAATGCTATCAGGCTAAGGGCCAGTATCTTTCGGTCTATGCCTGGGATACGAAATCCGCTCACGATAAGTTTATGCGCAAATACCATGATTGGCTGGTTAGTAAGTCTAGCGCCAAGGTTAAAGTATTAGGTTATTATAATTTGAAACAGCTGGATTACCGGGCGAGATAATTTTTATTGACAAATCGCCGGATTGTTGTATACTTAGTGAGTAGTTGTGCAAGGGAGTAGAAGTCTTTTAACCGTAAGGGGAAAGAATAACACACCTTACGGTTTTTTGTTTATTACGCCCTTAAGCGGCTATAATTTCAGTGGAAAGGAGGGAGCAAAGAAAATGGCAAAAGGTAAAGTAAAGTGGTTTTCCAATCAGAAGGGTTATGGTTTTATTACTCCTGAGAACGGGGCGGATGTATTCGTGCATCACACCGCGATCCAGGGTGAAGGCTATAAAACTCTCGAGGAGGGCCAGGAAGTTGAGTTCGAGATCGAAAAAGGTCCTAAAGGTGAACAAGCTACTAAAGTAGTGAAGTTATAACCTAGGTAGGAATAAAAGCATAAAGGCCCGGCCTAATCAGCTGGGCCTTTATGCTTTATTGAGCGGATAGTTTGCGGGAGGTGTTTTCCGGTTTTAGGCACAAAAAGGGCGAGGTAAGTTATGGCCCTGAATTCAGCTGGGACGTACACCGAATAATGCCGCCTTATTAAAGATTAGCGGCTAAGCTTTTGAATAGTTAACGGTATTGTAATATAATACAAATATGAAAAAACGCGTCATAGTAGCGATGAGCGGAGGGGTTGATTCTTCGGTGGCTGCCGCCTTGCTTAGAGAGCAGGGGTATGAGGTGATCGGGGTGACCATGTGTTTTTCCGCCGCAGGCGGACCCGCCTTCGGCGGGAACAACCTGGAGGCTGCCGGCCGTAAACCCAGCTGTTGCGGTTTGACCGGGATCGAAGATGCGCGCCGGGTTGCGCAGATTTTAGGGATCCGGCATTATGTATTGAATTTAGATAAGGATTTCTCCCGTCAGGTCATCCAAAACTTTCGGCAGGAGTATCTTCGCGGGCGCACCCCCAATCCCTGTGTCCGGTGTAATCAATTTATAAAATTCGGCAGCCTGCTTAAAAGAGCGGCTGCTTACGGGGCGGATCTTTTGGCTACCGGCCATTATGCCAGGATCGTAAAATCACCGACAGGGTACCTGCTCAAAAAAGCTTTTGACCTCAAGAAGGATCAATCTTATTTTCTCTATCGTTTGACCCAGGCACAGCTTAAGCGCATTATTTTTCCTTTAGGCGCCTTGACTAAACCGCAAGTTCGCCGGTTAGCGGTAAAATTCGGGCTTAGGGTAGCCCAGAAGCAGGATAGCCAGGAGATTTGTTTTCTGCCTAACGGTAAATACGGTGATTTTATTCAAACCGTCGCTCCGGCGGCGGTTAAACCGGGAAACTTTGTGGATCAAAACGGCGCAATTTTAGGAAGGCATCGGGGAGTAGCATTCTATACCATCGGCCAGCGTCACGGGATAGGGGTTTCGGCGGCCCAACCCCTCTATGTCAGACAGATTAATGCCCGGGCTAACCGGATCCTGCTGGGGGCGCGTCAGGATGCCTGTAAAAAAGAGTTTATCGTAACCAACGGGCATTTTTTGAAATCGGCCCCTAAAAAGAAGGTTGAGATTAAAGCACGGATACGCTATAATCAAAAAGAAGCTTCCGCGATTATTTATCCCGGCCAAGGTAAACTCAGGGTAATCTTTAAACAGGCGCAGTTTGCCATAACGCCCGGCCAGTCAGCAGTTTTTTACAAACAGGATACGGTTTTAGGCGGAGGGATAATCCAAAAGGTTATTGATTGAAAATGATCAAGGAAGATAAACAGTTAGTCAGTAAAATTAAAGAGTTAAAAAAGAAACACAACGCCGTGATCCTGGCGCATAATTACCAATTGCCGGAGGTGCAGGATATCGCGGATTTTCGCGGGGACTCCCTGGAGCTCTCCCGAATGGCCGCCAAAACCGAGGCCAAGGTAATCGTTTTTTGCGGAGTCTATTTTATGGCCGAGACCGCCTCAATCCTATCTCCGGATAAATTAGTGATTATGCCGGATGCATCTGCCGGCTGTCCGATGGCGGATATGATGACTGCGGATGACCTGCAGAAATTGAAAAAAGCACACCCTCAAGCGGTCGCTGTGGGCTACGTGAATACTTCCGCGGCGGTTAAGGCAGAGTTGGATTATTGCTGTACCTCTACCAACGCCGTGAAAGTGATCAACGCCCTCAAAGATGCTAAAGAAATAATTTTTGTTCCGGATAAATATTTAGCCGACTATGCTGCTAAACAAAGCGGCAGAAAATTAATTATCTGGCATGGGTTTTGCCCCACGCACGTTAAAATCCTGCCGGAAGATCTGGCGCGCGAGAAGAGATTCCATCCGCAGGCCAAGGTGATGGTCCATCCGGAATGCCTGCCGCAGGTAGTGGCGCTGGCGGATGCGGTATTATCAACCAGCCAGATGGCTAAATTTGCTAAAGAAGATCCGGCCAAAGAATTTATCGTCGGCACCGAATCGGGATTGGTTTATCGGCTTAAACAGGATAACCCGGATAAGGAATTTTACTTAGCCAGCGAACGCGCGGTCTGCCCGAACATGAAACGTACGACTCAGGAAAAGGTGCTCTGGGCTTTAGAAGAGCTTAAGGATGAAGTGAAGGTTCCTGAAGAGATAAGAAAGAAAGCGCGCCTGGCGATTGAGCGGATGCTGGAGATTGCGTGATTTTAATCCCGATTTGAACAATTCCATAAAATGCCCCTAGTGGATGCACCCCGCGCAGATTGGTATTGCGCGGGTGTCCGCCTGGCGGCGGAAAGGGCGGGATGAATATCCCGATTGTCTTTGAGGATGATTGGTTGCTGGTGGTGGATAAGCCTGCCGGCCTCTTAAGTGTGCCTGTGCCAAGCGGCCAGCGGCGCACCTTGACGGGTATACTGAACCAGGAGGCTTTGGAGCGCGGCTTAAGTTACCAATTATATCCCTGCCATCGTTTGGACCGGGAGACTTCCGGACTTTTGATTTATGCTAAAGGGAAAAGTATTGAAGAAAGAATGGCGGATGCTTTTAAGCGTAGAGAGGTAAACAAGAAATATACGGCCTTTGTGCACGGTAAATTGACTTATCCCCAGGGCCGCATTACCCGGCCGATCGAAGGAAAAAGCGCGCTTACTAAATATAAAGTTTTAGAGCAAAGAAGCAATTACAGCGTGGTAGAAGTTTCTCCGGTTACCGGCAGGACCAATCAGATCCGTATTCATTTTAAATATCTTCATCATCCTTTAGTGGGGGAGGACAAGTTTGCTTTCCGCAAAGATTTCGCTTTGCGCAGCAAGCGGGCTTGTTTGCATGCGGGATTCCTGGAGTTTAAGCATCCGGCCACCGCCAAAACTCTCACCCTGCGGGCACCTTTGCCTGCGGATATGCAGAGATTTCTTGACGAGCACTAATGCAAAATGGCCCAATGAATATATTACAAGTTTTGATCTTCGGGGTTGTGGAAGGGGTCACGGAGTTTTTGCCGATCTCTTCGACCGGCCACTTGATCCTTGTGGCTAAACTATTGCAGGTTAGCCAGTCGGAATTTATTAAAAGCTTTGCAATTGCTATTCAGCTGGGAGCGATACTCGCGGTGGTTGTAGTTTACCGCGGTAAGTTAATCAGCTCAATCCAGCTTTGGAAAAAACTGCTGGTGGCTTTTATGCCGGTGGTTTTAGTCGGTGCCCTGCTGTATAAAACGATCAAGCGCTGCCTTTTGGGGAATAATGAAGTTGTGCTGTGGGCTTTATTTCTGGGCGGGGTGTTTTTGATCGTTTTCGAGATGATCTACCGCGCAAAAAAAGAGGTAACCGAAGAAATTACCGCGATCTCTTACCGCCAGGCTTTGGTGATCGGCTTATTTCAGGCGGTTGCGGTCATTCCGGGGGTTTCCCGGGCGGCCTCAACCATCGTGGGCGGGTTAATTGCGGGATTAAAACGGAAAACTATTGTCGAGTTTTCATTTCTTTTAGCGGTTCCGACGATGCTGGCGGCTTGCGCCTGGGACCTGTTAAAATGCGGGCAGGTCTTTGAAGGGAAACAGTTTATTTTGTTGGGAATAGGCGGATTGGTTTCCTTTGCCGTGGCGCTGATCGCAATTAAGTTTTTGCTGCATTTTATCAAACGCCACAGTTTTATTCCGTTTGGGGTTTATCGGATAATTATTGCTTTAGTTTTTTGGTGGCTGGTCAAATAAAGGAGCTATATGAGCATTATCGTCTTAGGGACAGTGGCGTTAGACAGCGTCAAAACGCCTTTTGGCAGGCGTCAGGAATTGTTAGGAGGTTCGGCGGCGCATTTTTCAATGGCAGCCAGGCTTTTTACCGGGGTTAATCTGATTGCAATTGTTGGCAGCGATTTCCCGCAAAAGCATATCGCTTTCTTAAGAGGGAAGGGTTTAAATCTTGCTTCTTTGGTGGTCGATGCGGGTAAAACATTTCGTTGGGAAGGCGAATACCGGGGGGATTTGAATTCTGCGCTTACTTTGAATACCCAGCTGGGGGTGTTATCGGTATTTAAGCCGCAGGTTTCGTCAAGGCAGCGCGATATCGCGAATATTTTCTTGGCTAATGTCGATCCGGAAATCCAGAAAAACCTGCTAGCGCAGATGCGTTCACCAAAGCTGGTGGGTTTAGATAGTATGAACTACTGGATTAATACCAAGCCTAAAGCGTTGATCAGGTTGCTTAGAAAAATCGATATTTATGTGGCCAATGACCAGGAGGCCCGGGCTCTAAGCGGAGAACATAACTTAATTAAGGCTGCTAAAAACTTATCTGCTTTCGGGCCCAGGATGGTACTGATTAAAAAAGGGGAGCATGGGGTGTTATTTTATAGTAAAAAATTTATTTTTTCTCTCCCCGCTTATCCGGTAGAAAAAGTGGTTGATCCCACCGGAGCCGGAGATACCTTTGCCGGCGGGTTTATGGGGTATTTATCCGGGGTGCCGAAAGTTACCCCGCAGGCGATAAAAAAGGCCCTGGCTTACGGCACGGTAGCCGCTTCTTTTAACGTCGAGGAGTTCGGTCTCTGCCGGACGAGCAAGCTGATCCGCCATGATTTAGAAAGACGCTTAGCCAAGTTTAAAGACTGTTTTGTTTTTTAATTTTTACCCAGATGAAAGGAAGCCGCGATGCTGACAGAAAAAATTTTTAGCGATTACAAAGAGGCAATGAAGGCCCGGGATACTTTAAAAAGCTCGGTTTTAAGTTTTTTACGCGCGGATATGCTGAATCAGGCTACCGCTAAAAAGAAGGATCAGCTTGATGATACGGAAGTTATTGCCGTGATTAAAAAGCAGGTCAAGCAACACCAGGATTCCATCGCCCAGTTTACCGGCGGCGGAAGGCTGGAAGCCGCGGAAAAAGAAACCCGGGAGCTTAATATTCTTAAAAGCTATTTACCGGCGGAATTATCCGAGGATAAAATAAAGGCTTTGATTGAAGAAGCGGTTGCCTCAACCGGCGCAAGCGGGATGAAAGATATGGGCCGCCTGATGAAAGAATTAACCGTCAAAATCGCTGGCCAGGCTGACGGAAGATTGGTCAGTGATCTGGTAAGGCAAAGGTTGAGCCCGCCTGCCTAAAATTATTTTTTAAAGATGTTTTCCTCCTTAAAAGTTAAATATTTCCGTTTTTATTGGCTGGGGATGTTTGTATCTTTGGTCGGTACCTGGATTCAAACCGTGGCGCAGGGCTGGTTGGTATTTCAGCTGACCAACTCTTCTTTTTTGCTGGGGGTGGTCGGGTTTTTAGCGACGATTCCGATATTTATTCTTTCCGTATTCGGGGGGGTGCTGGCGGACAGGAAGAATAAAAGAAACATCCTGATTTGTACCCAGGGGGCATTTATGTTCCTGGCTCTTTTGCTGGCGGTTTTGACCCAAAGCCGGCTGATTACTCCCTGGCAAATTATGTTGATTGCCTTATGCAACGGAGTGATTATGGCCTTTGATGCCCCGGCCAGGCAATCCATCGTGGTGGAACTGGTGGGCAAGAACCATCTTTTCAATGCCATTGCCTTAAATTCCGTAGCTTTTAATTCTTCGCGGATTATCGGCCCGGCAATCGCCGGGATTCTCGTGGCGGTGATCGGGATGAGCGGGTGTTTTTATTTGAATGCCGCTAGCTTTCTGGCGGTGCTTATCGCGTTATTTTATATTAAATTCAATCACGCCGCCAGCGGCAATAATAATTCGGCCTTCAAAGACATTAAGGCCGGGTTAGTTTTCGTCAGCGGTAAACCCGTTATTTTGGCTTTAATGAGCGTAGTCGGGGCGATGAGCATCTTCGGAGTTTCTTATATTATCCTGATGCCGGTTTTTGCCAGCCATGTCCTGGGGGTAGGTTTAGAGGGGTTGGGATGGCTGATGTCCAGTTCCGGGCTGGGCGCTTTAGCGGGAGCTTTGGGTTTGGCCAGGCTAGGAGATTGTAAATTTAAAGGTAAATTTCTGGTTTGGTCGGTATTTTTGTTTGCGGCCTCGCTGATCCTTTTTTCATTATCAAAGAATTATTTTTTATCGATCATCGCTTTAATTTTAGTCGGCAGCTCAAGCGTCATTCCGGTAGCGCTGGTGAATACCTTACTGCAGATTAATGTGCCGGATGCTTTTCGCGGCAGGGTCATGAGTTTATTTATGATTACTTTTGCCGGGATGGTCCCTTTCGGGAATTTGATTTCCGGCATCTTAGCGCAATCCTGGGGGGTTTCCAGCGCCTTATTCATCTGCGGTGTAGTTTGTGCGGCGCTATTTACCCTGATTAATTTTATTTTTCCCGGGCTTAGGGAGCTGTAAATAGAATTAAATTTTGTTTGATTTGTCCGGGGGATTTTGCTAAAATTGATATCAGTTAGCTTCTTAAACTACGCAGTGTTACGCCGGCAGGGAGGTGAATACATCCCGATAATTTCCAAAAACCAGAGGTTATGACCGTTAGTTTAGTTATTAATAATTGTAGAGAGGAGATTCGTATGAAGAAGTTCTTGAGCTTGGCGGCAGTGGTTTTAGTTTTAGCGGCTTTATCCGGTTGCGGTAAGAAAGCGGAGATGGAAGAATTACAGCCAATTACGATGGAATCATTAGGTGCCGTGGGCGGCCCGATTCAGACAGCCCCGGAGATGAAGCCCGCGGAAACTAAAATGGTGACTACTGTTAATGCCCCGGTAGCGGCTAAAGAAGCCCTGCCTTTGCCTCCTGCGGGTCCTTATAAGCCTGGGGCAATCGAGATCCAGACGGCTTTAAAGAACGCAGGTTTCTATGTGGGCAATATTGACGGCAAGATCGGGCCTAAAAGCAAAAAGGCGATTGAGGATTTTCAGAAAGCCAACGGGTTAAAGATAGACGGCAAAGTTGGCCCCAGAACCTGGGAGGTGCTGGTTAAATACCTCAATCCGGTTATTGAGCCGGTTAAAAGATAATCCAAAATTTTAGTCAAGCATCGTTTTAAAGAAAATCCCGGCATTTAATGTTGGGATTTTCTTTTTTCCGGTGATATAATAAACGCATATGAAAAAATTTCCGCAAGGGTTTTTCTGGGGTGCTTCAACTGCCGCGCATCAGGTTGAGGGAGCAAATGTACATAACGATTGGTGGCAAGCTGAAGAGCGCCGTTGCGTGAAAGTGGCTTCAGGGGCAGCCTGTAAACATTATGAGCTTTACGCGCAAGACTTTGATCTCGCCAAACAGCTTAATCATAATTGCCACCGGTTTTCCATCGAATGGAGCCGGATTGAGCCCCAGGAGGGTAATTTTTCCCTTGAAGCGATCCAGCATTACCGTCAGGTGATTGCTGATTTAAAAAGCAAAGGCCTTGAGCCGGTGGTCACCCTGCATCATTTTACTAATCCCGCATGGTTTAGCCAAAAAGGGGGATGGACAAAATTTAATTTAAATAAATATTTCCTGCGCTTTGTCGAAAGGATCGTCGGGGAATTAGCTCAGGATGTAAGATTCTGGGTGACGATTAATGAGCCGCTGGTCTATTCATCACATGCTTATTTTCTGGGAGTTTGGCCTCCGCAGGAGCGTTCATTATTGAAAACGGTCAAGGTAACCCTGAATTTAGCCGAAACGCATATCAAGGCTTACCGGATTATTCATCGCATCTACCGTCAGCAAGCTTTATCCCGGCCGATGGTCAGTATCGCCGCTAATTTACAGGCTTTTGAGATTTGCCGAGCGAACTTCAGAAATAAACTCGCCGCGTATTTACGGAATAAATTATATAATTTTTATTTTATCGAAAAGGTCTTACGTAAAAAAACCCTGGATTATATCGGGGTCAATTATTACAGCCGTAATCTGGTCGATGTAAAAAGCTGGAAGCTAGCCGATCTGTTGGCCCAAACCTGTCAGGACAACCACTTTCCGCTGCCTAAAAATTCCCTGGGCTGGGATATTTATCCGCAAGGCCTGTATAAACTGCTGTTGAGGCTCAAGCGGTACGGTTTAGCGGTCTTGATCACCGAGAATGGCATCTGTACCGATAATGATGATTTAAGGTGGGATTACATCCGGCAACATTTAGAGCAGCTGCATCGGGCCCTAGCCGAGGGAATAGAGATTTGGGGGTATATCTATTGGTCGTTGATCGATAATTTCGAATGGGACAAAGGATTTACCCCGTGTTTTGGGCTGGTAGGAGTGGATTACCGGAATTTTAAGCGCACGGTACGGGAAAGCGCCGTAAAATTGGCCGCCGTGATAAAAAATAACGGAATTTAGATGAACCCCAAAGACAAAGAGTTTATTATCAAAGGCTTGCCTTTTTTTTCCGGCCTGAACAAAAAAGAGCTTGCGGTTATTGATGCCAAGAGCCAGATTGTGGAGTACCGCAAAGGCCAGACGATCTATGAAGAAGGCTCTGCCCCCAGCGCCTTTTATTGTATCTTATCCGGCCGGGTACAGATTTATACTAAGGATAAATCCGCAAATCCGCTGATTTTGGAATATTTGCACCGGGGTAAGTATTTCGGTATCATCTCTTTGTTGACCAATGAGCCGCATTCGGTAACCAGCGCAGCGATCAATGATTGCGCGGTCCTGGAGATTAAAAAAGATGATTTTGATAGCCTCCTGCAGAGTATTCCGCGCCTGGCGATTGATTTAAGCCGTTCTTTGAGCCGCCGGCTCAAGCGTAAAGATATCCACCAGAAAAAGATTTTTGAGAGTACGGTGATTTCTGTCTTCAGCTCTTACGCCCAAGCCGGGAAAACCGTTTATACCTTAAATCTTGCTTTAAGCCTGAATCGGGAAACGCATAAATCGGTGATTATCCTGGATATCCTGCCGAGAGGGAAAACGCATACTCTGCCGCAAAAATTAGGGATCGATCAGCCGCCTATTTTTGATTTATCCGCCGCGGCCGATATTTATGCTTTGCCTAAAGATTTTGCGATGCAAAGCAATTTTGGGATCGACCTATTTTGTTTTTATTATGAGGAGGATAATGATGCCTGCCTGAAAAGGTTAATTGAAATTTTAAGCATTCTGGTCAATGACTATCATTATATTCTTCTGGATTTGCCGGCAGAGATGGACCGTTCGATCATCAGTATGCTTAATCAAAGCGATTTTATTCATATTTTAACCAGCCCGGATCCTTGCGATTTAAAGCGCACCAATAACCTGATTAACCGTTTGATTGCAGAGTTTAATTTCGACCCGGGGAAGATTAAAACAATTATCAATGAATATAAGCTGTCTAAAATTGAGCACGGTGATCAACTGGAAATTCTGGGCCAGGATGTGTTTGCTACCATTCCCAAGATCGAATTCAATGCTCCCGCCCGCCTGATTATCGATCAACCGGATTCCGAATATTCTAAAGCGGTGAGACGAATCGCCCGCCAGATGGGTGACTGTTTAGTCGGGTTAGTTTTGGGGGTCGGGGTAGGTTACGGATTCTGCCACGTGGGGGTGCTGAAGGTCATCGAAGAAGAAAATATCCCCGTGGATATTATTGTCGGTTCCAGTATCGGCTCATTGATTGCCAGTCTTTGGGCGATAGGCAAAAGCAGCGCGGAGATCTTAGAAATTACCCGGGAATTTAAAGAGCCTAAGAGTATCTGGGGTCTAATCGACATAACTTTTCCGCGCTTGGGTTTTATCAAAGGGAATAAATTGTACCGGTTTTTAAAGAAGCATTTTAAGGATAAAACTTTTTATGATGTCAAGCTGCCGCTTAAGGTGATTGCCAGTGATGTGCATAAAAAAGAGCCGAAAATTTTAGATAAAGGGCCGTTGGTTGATGCTATAATGGCTAGTTGTTCGATGCCGGGGGTATTTACCCCTTTTAAATTCAAGGAGGAGATACTTTTTGACGGAGGAGTGACTTATCCCTTACCCACGGAGCCTCTGATGCAGATGGGGGTAAGAAAAATTATTGCGGTAAACGTGACTCCTTCCCGGGAAGATATCTTAAAACAGTTAAAAAAGCTCAAAGAGTCAGCGGCTTTAGGCGTTGCTTTAGATGCCCAAACTTCCCAGCCCCGGGGTTTATTCGCCCGGATTAAGAGCATTTTTAACTTAAATATTGTAAATATTATTTTTAGCAGCGTAGAAATACTGCAATCGGAAGTAGCCAGAAGAGAGTCGGAACTGGCGGATGTGGTTTTACATCCGGATACCCAAGGGTTATTTTGGCTGGACCTGCATAAAGCGGATGAATTTGCCCGGCGCGGAGAAGAAGAGGCGCGCAGGCATCTGGATCAAATCAGGCAGCTGGTTAATGAATAGTTAGGCCGAATTTAATTTTATCTTTAAAGGGGGAAACGATCATGAAGTGCTCAAGTTATTTTCCGTTAACGGCGATCGGTATTTTAGGGTTAGCAATTTGCGCCGGATGTGCCGGCCTGAAAGAAGCCGGGAAAGGTTTTATCGGCGTGTCCACTAAGGTTTTGGAGGATGAGCGGGTAAATTCCTTAAAGCAATCTTTTGCCCTGGACCATAACCGTTGTTACGCTAGAGTTAAAGAAGTGCTAAATCAGAAGATTATTCAAGAGGATAATCAGGAAGCTGAAAAGCCCTATATTTACGCCCAGGATAGCCAGCAAAAAATGATCGCCCTATATCTGTCAGCTGTCGATACTACTCCGGTGGGAATATTTTTTACCGTCCAGGCTGATGGGGCTACTTTGGTTGAGGTATCCAGCCCTAGTCTTTATGCGCAAGAAGAGATTGCCGGAAGGATCTTTGCCGGTTTGCATGAGTTAATTAACCCGAAAGCCAAAAAGGAATAACCGATGCCTAAGAAACAGCCGACAGTAAATAATTTGATTCAAGAGTGCCACCGGGTGGCCAAGGTTAAGGGGTGGTGGGATGAGCCGCGCAATGACGGAGAACTGATTGCGCTGATGCACTCGGAGCTATCCGAAGCCCTGGAGGCAATGCGTAACCGCCAGGACCAGGGTGCGCTGGCTGAAGAGCTGGCGGATTGCTGTATCCGTATTTTTGATTA
>JAGVOR010000044.1 GCA_020052635.1 Candidatus Omnitrophota bacterium | reverse complement strand
CGGGTTTTAGATTTAATTTTAAGTCTGCAGTTTAAGAAATTAATTAAAGCATTGCCGGGCAAACAATTTATAAGGAGTACTGATTAATGAGTAATAATCTGGTGATTGTTGAATCTCCGACTAAGGCGAAAACGATCGGGAAAATACTGGGGGATGATTTTAAAGTGCTCTCTTCCATGGGCCATATTATCGACCTGCCGGCTAAAAAACTGGGGGTGGATGTAGAGGATGATTTTAAGCCGGATTATACTGTCATTCCGGGCCGGAAAAAAATAATGGCGCAATTAAAAAAAGAAGCCAAAAGCGCTAAAAATATTTATATCGCCACCGATCCTGACCGGGAGGGGGAGGCGATCGGCTGGCAAATTAAAGAAAAGATCCTGAAAGGAAAAAACGTTTTAAGGGTCAGTTTCCACGAAATTACTCCGCATGCGGTGGCAGAAGCTTTTAAGCATGCCCGGGAGTTTGACCATAAAATGATCGAGGCACAGGTTGGCCGACGGGTGCTGGACCGCCTGGTGGGTTATTTTTTGAGCCCGCTTTTATGGAAAAAGATCGCCCGGGGATTAAGCGCCGGGCGTGTGCAATCGGTAGGTTTAAGGCTGATCGTGGAACGGGAGCGGCTGATCCAGAAGTTTGTGGCCAGCGAATATTGGGAGATTGAGGCCTGTTTGTTTAAGCCGAAAGTATCCGGTGAAAGTAATTTTTCGGCAAAACTGGAAAAAATCGATAATCAGAAAGCGCAGGTAAAAGACAGTCAAATTGCTCAAATCATCTGCCGGGAGCTTGAAGCTGAGGAATTCAAGGTCACGCAAGTCAAAAAGAGCAAGAAAAACCGTTATCCGAGCGCTCCTTTTATTACCAGCACGATGCAGCAGGAGGCTTTTAATAAGTTAAGATTTAACGCTTCTAAAACCATGCTGGTTGCCCAGCAGCTTTATGAAGGGATTAATATCGGGCAGGATAATCCCGTAGGCTTAATTACTTACATGCG
This sequence comes from Candidatus Omnitrophota bacterium, assembly GCA_020052635.1. Classification (GTDB taxonomy): domain Bacteria; phylum Omnitrophota; class Gorgyraeia; order Gygaellales; family Profunditerraquicolaceae; genus UBA6249. The sequence goes on along the minus strand of JAGVOR010000044.1, from coordinate 3,310 downwards.
TACGGATTCCCCGCATGTTGCGGCTGAGGCAATCGGTGAAGTGCGCCAGCATATTGAGCGCAGCTTCGGTAAGGACTTCCTGCCGGAAAAGCCGAATGTTTTTAAAGCCAAGAAATCCGCGCAGGAAGCGCATGAAGCGATCCGGCCCAGCTATATCGGCCGCTCCCCGGAAAGCCTCAAAAGTTTCCTGACCCATGATCAGTACCGGCTCTATGAGCTGATTTATAACCGTTTCCTCTCCAGCCAGATGGTGCCGGCTGAATTTTTAGCTACCGCAGTTGATATTACGGCCGGTAAGTATTTATTTGCGGCTAACGGCAGCCACCTGGTTTTCGAAGGATTTTTAGCGGCGTATAATAATAAAAACGACGAAGAGGAGAATGAAGAAGCGGAGGATAAGGAGAAAGTTAAGAATGTCATTCCTCCTCTAGAGCAAGGTGAGGTGTTGGCCCTGCAGGGGCTTAATCCATCGCAGCATTTTACCAAGCCTCCGCCGCGTTATTCCGATAGTTCATTGATTAAGGCCCTGGAGGAGGAAGGCATCGGCCGGCCTTCGACCTACGCCCCGATTATTTATACGATCATTTTGAGGGATTATGTCCGTCGGATTAAAGGTTACCTGCATCCTTCGGAATTGGGCTTTAAAGTAAATGATATGCTGGTGGAATATTTCCCCAAGATTTTGGATGTGAGTTTTACCGCTTCTATTGAAGAGGAGTTGGATGAGGTAGAGGAGGGGAATTTAAGCCGGAATAAAGTATTAAAGGAATTTTACCTGCCCTTTAAGGAAAGCCTGGATTTTGCTCAGGCGCACATTGTTAAGGAAGTAATTACTACGGACCAGGTTTGCGATAAATGCGGCAAGCCTTTGATTGTAAAGTGGGGCAGGCGCGGAAAATTCTTAAGCTGTTCGGGATTTCCGGAGTGCAAGAATTCTAAATCGATTACCTCCGGGGTAAAATGCCCGCAGGAGAATTGCGGCGGCGAACTGATCGAACGGCGCTCCAAGCGCGGTTTCTTTTACGGCTGCTCGAATTTTCCCCAGTGCACTTTTACCTCCCGCACTTTACCGGCGGACCAGGGCGCAGGGCCTGAGGATGAGGCTAAGTAAGGGGCGGCCTGGAAACAAAATTTAGGAGCGCTGATGCTGAAGAATCACAAGCTGGCTTGGGCGATTATCGGGGCGGCTTTATTCATTAAGCTTTTCCTTTTTGTTTATATGTCGGTTTATGCGCCGCAGGGCAGAATTTTGCCCGATTCGCATGATTATTTGAATAACGCCTTCATGCTGGCCTCCCGGGGAGTATTCGCCCAGGTTATAGACGGAACTCTGCAGTATGAATTTTTTAGGACTCCGGGATATGCCGTGTTTCTCTGCCTGTTTCACTATCTGCTGAAAATACCGCTGTTTGGCATCGTTTTCCTGCAGATTTTATTATCCGGCGCCTGTGCCTGGATCATTTACCGGGCAGCTTTGGAGATTGATCCTGACAGCGCATTGCTCAGCGGGATAATTGTTTTAATCAGCCCGGCGATCACCACGGGTGCTTTATTGATCTTAGCGGATACCTTGTACGTTTTCCTGCTTTCTTTATTTATCTGGTTATTCATCCGGTATTTAAAATACCTCAAGACCGGTTTGCTTGTTCTGGCTGCCTTGTTTTTAGCCTTGGCTACTTATGTGCGTCCGGTAACCTATCATTTCGGCCTCCTGGCCGCCAGCTTTATCTTATACGCTAATTTTAAGCGGTTGGCTTGGCGCCGGGCGATTGTCCACGCCGGAATTTTTTTACTGGTTACTTACGCATTATTGTTAATTTGGCAATTAAGAAATTATTATCATACCCAGCATTTTTATTTCACGACCATTCAGCGTGATTATAAAACTTTCCCTAATTTTGATGCCTATGCTAAGCAGAGATTTCCGGTGGGCCCGGGGCAACCAGTTTTTTTCAGTTATTTCCATGAAGCTTGGCATGATTTTCTTGCCCTGATGGCTAGGCCGGGAACCTTAAAATACCTGCGCTCTTATCCGATCAGGGTGGCCTGTAAAATTTTCGGCTATCCTTTTGTAGTTTTTTGCTGGGTGGGGTTTTTAGCGGGTTTATCAAAATTGAAAGCAAGTATTATTTACCAGTTCATTTTTCTGGCGATTCTCTATTTTGTCTTCCTGACGATCGCGGTGATCGCCGCCAGTTGCGGTGAGCGTTATCAAATCCCGATTGTTCCTTTATTCGCGATGATTTCAGCTGCGGGTTGGATAAAGATAAAAGATTATTTACAGAGTAAAAATAACCGCCCGGGGAAAATTTAACTAAGTGATGGAAAAATATATCGAAAAATTCATCCGCTATTTAGAGATCGAAAAGAATTTTTCTCGCCATACGATTGTTAATTATAAAGTAGATCTGGCAGGGTTTGAGAAATTTATTGCCGGTACCGAGTTTGAAAAAATAGATTATTTGGGTTTAAGGAAGTACCTGGCGGTACTCAAGGAAAAGAATTTCGATAACCGCACGGTCGCCCGCAAACTTTCGTCTTTGCGCAGCTTTTTTCGGTTTCTCTGCCGGGAAGGCTACATTAAGACTAATCCGATCCTGATGCTCTCCAGCCCCAAGCTTGAAAAACGGCTGCCTTCTTTTATGACCGAGGATGAAGTGGCCAGGTTAATCAATGCGGCTTGCGCTAAATCTTCCCAGGATCTTGCGGGTTTACGTGACCGGGCAATCTTAGAGGTGTTTTATTCCAGCGGCCTGCGGATTTCGGAGTTGGTCGGTTTAAATCTGGAAGATATCGATTTCATCAGCGGCATCCTTAAAATCAGGGGGAAAGGGAAAAAGGAAAGGATTGTGCCGGTGGGAGAGACCGCCCTCTTGGCAGTCAGAAAATACCGGGAGAAAATAAAAAAACCATCGGAAGCCGTATTTTTAAATAATCATCGCCGCCGGCTCAGTGCCCGCGGAGTGCGTTTTATACTGGTTAAATACCTTAAGGCTTCCGGGGCAAAACCGGGAGTGTGCGCTCATACTTTCAGGCATTCCTTTGCCACCCATATTTTAAACCGCGGGGCGGATCTGCGCACGGTGCAGGAGCTCCTGGGCCATGCGAATTTATCCTCTACGCAGATTTATACGCACTTAACTACGGATAAATTAAAGAGTGTTTATGATAAAGCGCATCCGCATGCTTGAAGCACAGTAGGTAGAATGCAGGGGAAATATGTTTATAATTTATGACCTGATATTTTTGATTATTGCATTGATCTATCTGCCGGTATATCTTGTGCGCGGTAAGTTTAACCGGGGATTCT
>JAGVOR010000164.1 GCA_020052635.1 Candidatus Omnitrophota bacterium | reverse complement strand
TGGCCAATTTTTGCGCCGCTGCCGTTAATCAGGTTGACTACTCCGGCGGGAAAACCGGACTGATGTATAATTTTCACTAACTCCAAGGCGGTTAGCGGAGTCAGGCTTGATGGTTTTAAGATTACGGTATTACCCGCCGCCAAGGCTGAAGCCAGCTTCCAACAGGTAATTAAAAGCGGGTAATTCCAGGGGACGATTAAAACCACCACCCCAAAAGGCTCCGGGATAACTTTGCCCTTGGACTCCGCCGAAACATTAATCTCTTCTTCCTGCAGATAATTTGTGAAATTATTGGCGATAAACTCAAAGCTCCGGGCGCTGGAGGGGATATCCATAAAGGTGGTTTCTTTAATCGGCTTGCCGGTATTTTGCATTTCCAGCTCTGCCAATTGTCCCGCATTATCCAAAATCCCCTGCGCAATCTTCAGGATAAACTCTTTACGTTCCGCTAAAGAAAATTGCGGCCAGGGACCTTTGTCAAATGCCTCTCTGGCAGCCGATATGGCCAGCTCTACTTCTTTGACCTCGGCTAAAGAAGCCTCGGCGATAACCTTGCCTGTCGAAGGATTAATAATGTTTTGCTTTTCTTGGGTTTCAACAAACTGTCCGTTTATATAGAGCGGGCATTTGGAGTTCATTGGATTTTAACCTCCCGAAACAACGCAAATAGCCGGTTAAAGGGAACATACCATTTTAAATGAGCAGATGATTTACGGAAGCCGCAGGCTGACGTAAATCATAGGCCGTAAGGCCGTCTGCGAATTCCGCCACCTGGCGGACACCGACGCAAATCCGATCTGCGTCGGGTGCTAACTCCGCCGAATCGCAAAAATTCCAGAGAATTTTTGCGTGTCTCTGAGGCGGAGCTAAACCTGAATTTTTACTTCCTTGAACAAAACAAAAAGCCTATTAAAAGGAACATACCACTTTGAAAGCTGTCCTAATTGGCCGCTTAATTTCATTTTACCCTGGGTTACCGCCACGAATGAATCGAGTTTTCCCAAAAATACCTGCTCCCAAACCGGCGCTGGCGCTGAGATGACAAAGGGGGCATCGCTATCCGTATCTAACTTTACGATCCTGCCTTCTTCGAAATTAAATTTAAATACCGCATCGCTATTGTCCAGCTTGATCGCTAATTTTACGGTCAAATTCAGCTCTTTTCCTTTTTGCCTGATAAATTCATCCTTATTCACCAAGTCGACGATTGCCTGGATGTGCTCCGGGCTGAACATTTTATAAGCGGATTGGGTGCGTTTTAAATCATCTTTTAGTGCCGCGTCTAAATCATCCAGCACATCCTTATCCAGAAGCCGGGCAACTGCCGCGCTCTTGACCGCCTCCTCCAAGGCCTCGGTAATCGCTAAGGCATCCTGAAATTTATCCGCGATCGCCACACTTCCGTGGTTCTTTAAAACCACCAGATTGTTGCTCTTTAAAGCGGCGATCACCGGCTCCGGATCAGTCACCGTCGGAGTTTCCTGCGGAATCACCGGAATCTCCCCCAGATAAAATTTAGTTTCAAAGCTCATCGCTTTTAAAGTTTTAGCGACCGCAAAATACCCGTTAATTAGCGGCGGATGGCAGTGCACCACGACAGAGGCCGCAAAATTCTTATAAACCAGGCTATGCAACGGTAATTCGGAGCTGGGTTTTAAATCCCCTGCAAATTTTCCGCTGCTTAAATTTACCTTAACAATCTCGGATTCTTTTAGCTGGCCTAGAAATGTGCCAGTGCCGGTAATCAAAATATTGTCGTTATCGATACGGCAGCTTAAATTCCCGGATTTAGCTACTGCTAATCCGCCGGCATAAAGCCTCCTGCCCACTTCAATGATTTCCTTGCGTAATTCAAGCTCTGACATTTTTAGACCTTTAAGTAAATGTGTTTAGTGATTAATTCCGCCGGGGTCACATCAAATGCCGGATAATACGCCTTAACCTCTTTGGGAGCAAGGCGCAGCCCCTGATAAATTTTTAACTCATCAGGCGGCCGGATCTCGATTTGAATTTCTTGTCCGGTTTTTAACTTTGACGGCGGCGGGCAGATCACATAAAAAGGAACCTTAAAGTATTTCGCCACCACCGCAATCTGATAGGTGCCGATCTTATTGGCAATATCCCCGTTTTGCGTCAAATGATCAGCGCCGACGATGATTTTAGTCACCTTGCCCAACGATAATAGATAAGCCACCATGTTGTCGGTAATAATCGTCACCTCAAAACCGGCGCGCATTAACTCCCAGGCAGTTAGCCGTGACCCTTGCAAATACGGCCGGGTTTCAGTGGCATAAAAACTTACCCTTTTGCCCTGCTCTTTAGCCAGCTCTGCGATTAAAGGCATTAAACCGCTGATATTGCAATGCGTAAGGATAACATCCCCGTCCTTCAGTAAGTTGGCCATCTCGCCAGCCTGCTCGATCCGCTTGGCTTTAAGCATCTCTAAGAAACCCAGAATGCTTTTTTCAAACGGTGCCCCGCTTTTCTCAATCCCCAAAACCATCTCGGTTAAGGATTTAAAAGAAAGGGTCGGCCGGGTCGCGTTGATCGCCGCAGCGACCTTAGCTAAATCTTTATTCTGCCGCTTGCTTAAAATAAAGGTATACATCACCAACAGCACCTGGCCCACAGCGCGGGTCTTCATTTCTTTAATCGCTTTACAGGCCTCTAGATAATTCTTGGCCTTAATATAAACCAGCTTATGCGGCAGCCTGGTTTCATCCAGGATATAAATCGTGTTGCCTTTTAACTGTATTGGCCAAAATAAAGGAGAAAATTTCATAGTTTTACTCCAAATTCATGTCATTGCGAGGAGCGTAGCGACGAAGCAATCTAAGAACAGGATTGCTTCGCCCCTTCGGGGCTCGCAATGACAAACCTTCTTTCCCTCTATGTTATTAATTCAATTATGCTTGCTTTTAAAAACTTTTGAATTGCCCTGATTGTTTCTTCCTTATATTTTGCCGGGCTCTGGGCAATCCACATCGTAAAATTATAGAGCTCCTGCGTGTCGGCTTTTAACCATTTTTTATTCTTATGTAAAAATACCAGCAAAGTGGTCATCGCGATTCTTTTGTTGCCATTTTGAAAAGGATGATTTTTAATTAGCAGATAAAACAGGATGCCGGCTTTATCAATAAAAGACGGGTAGCCTGATTTACCGCCGAAAGATTGAAACGGTGTCGCCAAACAGCTTTCTAAAATATTAGGATACCGCGTGGCAAAATCGGGTATCGGTTCCTTAAAAGACAACCACTCTTGTGCCAGCCTAAAAGCAACGTATTCGACCTCCTTCACCGTAAGCTTTTGCATTAGTCATTACCCAAAAGTTTTAAGGTTTGGCCGTATTCGCGCACCGTTCTTTCAACCGCCAGATCAATCTCCTTCTTCTGCGCTTCCCCTAAAACCTTTCCTAGCAGGCTTTCTACATGCTTTCTGGAAATCCCATATGTTTTTCCTATCTTAATAGCCTTAATCTCCCCCTTCTTAACCTTCTTAAAGATAGCAATCCTGCTTAAACCAAGCATCTTGGCTAATTCCGGCACCGTAACATATTCATTTTCTTTGCGTTGCATCATATCTCCCTCGTTAACCAATATTGCTATGGTTAACATATGTTAACCATATACATCTAGGTTAACATAAAAATCTCCGGCGTCAAGTAAAATTTTTTAAGCCCGGTACATTATTACATTGGCCTTTTCTAAAGTAATCAACCCTTCCTTAACCATGGCATCCAATTGCGGCAGGAATTGATTAATCTTTTCTTCGCTATCAACGATTTCAACAATAATCGGTAAATCTTCCGAAAGCCGCAATAAATTCGCGGTGTGCATATGGCTTTTACAGCCAAACCCCATAAACCCTTTGATCGCGGTTGCTCCGGCTAATCCGCTTTTCTTAGCTAAAAGTATAATCTCTTCATAAAGCGGTTTACCGTTATACTTATCCGCCTCCCCGATAAAAATCCTTAAAAGTTTTCCATCCGCGGGTATTTTCATATTCTCTCTCCTATTAAACCACCTACCCTAAATAAGATAAAGCCGATAATTACACTGGCAAAGATATTGGTAAAGGCGCGCATTGCCTGGCCGTTCTTAAGTAAGCTATCCGATTCAAAGATCAAAGTTGAAAATGTCGTAAATGCTCCGCAGAAGCCGATCATCAGCAACAAGCGAGCATCCGGACCAAGAATAAACTTTTTATCCGCTAAAGCTGTCAAGATCCCCAAGATAAAACATCCGCTAACGTTAACGATCAGCGTGCCATAGGGGAAACTTGTGCCCAGCACCCGATAAACCACTCCGCCCAACAGGTACCTGGCGACCGTCCCCACTGCTCCGCCGAGAATTAAATTTAACAGTTTCATCATTGCACTTACGCGGGTCCTGCCTGCCGATCCACCT
>JAGVOR010000068.1 GCA_020052635.1 Candidatus Omnitrophota bacterium | reverse complement strand
CGCGCTGGGGTAATATACATAATTATATTTAAGTGCTGCGGAAATAAACTTTACTCCTTCCAGGTTCATTTCCTGCAGGCAGATGATATCGGCTTGGGCCAGATGAGGGGTTTGCTGAAGCAGCTTTAGAGCGGAGCCGATTTTTTTGCAAAGATTGGTATTGTAGGAGACAACTTTAATTATTTTTTTGTCCGGTTCAGCAGGGGGTTGGGCAGTCTCAAGCTGTACATACCGGGGGTTGTTGGGATCGCTGAAATTAGTCAGTTTTGGGCTGCCGAGGCAGGCGCAGGAACAAAGGAGAAAGGTGCAGCCCAGCAAGATTAATAAGAAAAAGAAGCTTTTCTTCATCAGGTTAAATTTAGCACAGAGTTTTATCCCAAGCAACGGTTTTATTGTTGTGCCGTTAATTTTGCGGTGGTATAATCCAGAAATCGACCAGAGGGTAAAATGAATTCGACCGCTAAAAAAATATTGAAAATTATCCTGGTTTCCGGATTAATCATCGCCGGGATGTATTTGGGATTCTTGTTTTTTACGCAGTTTGGAAAACAGGCTGCTCTTACTCAAAGAAAGGCGGCCTGGGATCAGCTAAAGCAGAAAATATCCCGGCAGCTCTTTCGGTTTAACGGAGAGGCCGGGATCGTGATTAAAGATTTACGTTTTGACTGGGAGTTGGCGTATCAAAAGAATAAACTTTTTCCTTCCGCCAGCTTAGCTAAAGTGCCGATCATGTGCGCTTGTTTTATGGCGGCTCAAGAAGGCAGGATTAAACTCGATCGCCAGGTGGTTTTAAAAAACAGCGATAAATTATCCGGTTCGGGTATTTTAAAAGAGGTCCGGCCGGGCACCGTGTTTAAGGTAGAAGAGTTAATCGGCTTGATGATCTATGACAGCGACAATACCGCCACGAACATCTTGACGAATCTGGTGGGGATTGACTATTTAAACCGCGCTTTTGTCCGGTTAGGGCTGCGAGATACTGAACTTTCCCGTCCGATTGCCGATTACCGTTTGCGCGCCCGGGGTATCGAGAATTATACAAGCGCTAGGGATATCGCTTGGCTGCTGGAGCAAATCTACCGCCGTAAACTGGTCAACCGGAATCTTGCGGAGCAATGCCTGAAGGTCTTAAAACTGCAAAGGGTCAATGACCGGATTCCTAAGTATTTACCGGTTGAGGTTACGGTGGCCCATAAGACGGGCCTGGAGCGCAATGTCTGTCATGACGCGGGAATCGTTTTTTGCGTTTCAGGTGATCTTTTAATCTGCATTCTTACCCGGCATACCAATCCCAACGCATTCCCCTCCAAGAATTTTATCGCCAACCTTGCCCGGGATGCCTATGCTTATACTGCAAGCGCCCGTTAAGCGGAAATTAACTGCTTGCGTAGGTTCTGATTTGCAGTAAAATAAATTAGACAGAGAACTGCCGGCGGAGGACAAAATGAAAAAAATTTTGCTTTGGTTATTGTGTTTGGTTTTCTGCGGTTGCGCCACGACTGCCAAATATGAGGCTAAGCTTAATAGTCTGGTCGGCTCGACCGAAGAGTTTTTGATTTCCAGCTGGGGGGTCCCGGATAAAGAGTACAATTTATCCGACGGTAAAAAAGCGGTTGAGTATGTGCGCAAGGATACCATCAGGACCGGCGGCAATACCTATACTTATCCGCAGACGGTCTATCAATCCGGCACCATCGACGGCAAACCTTACAGCGGAACGGCTACGCAGCTGGTTACCGAAACTACCCCCGTGCAAAAATTTAAATTATTTTGCCGTACCAGTTTTATTATTAACCAAAACGGGCGGGTAGAAAGTTGGCATCATCAAGGCAACGACTGTGTATCACGCTGAATTCCGCTAAAATCGATAGACAAACGCGCGGTTATTGATAAAATATATAAAATGCCACAAAGGTAAAGGTAAATTTAGCCGCCGCTTTAATTATGTCACTCCTAACGATCATTTATATTGTAACGCCGATTGCCAGTATTGTCATTGCTTTACTGTTGATTCATTGGGCTAAACTGTCCGAAGAAGCAAGATTAAGGGAGGAGGACGCGCAAAGAAGAGGGATTACCATCCCCCAGGTTATAAGCGATGCATCGATTAAGGATACCGTTTATCATGGAATTAGCGGAGTATTAGATTCCCAACAGCGCTGCCAGGAGGTCACCAGGATTGTTTCGGATATCTTTGGACAGGAGCTGAATAAAAGAATCGAGCAAACGACTAAAGAGGTCAGTAAAAAATATGAAAGTATAATCGAAAAGAACGCCAAAAGCGAAGAGATCGCCTGGGATAAATACAACCGGGCGGTTTCGGAAAAGAAGCAAACCGACGCGGTTATCCGCAGCGTTGCCGAAGGCCTTTTGGTGGTGGATGCCGCCGGTAAAGTAGTGATGATGAACCCGGCCGCCGAGCGGCTTCTGGGGGTTAGCCGCAAAGACAAAATCGGCAAACTCGTAGATGACAGTATGAAGCAAGAGCAGCTGCTTTCTTTAGTCAGAGATACCAATGATAAAAAAGAAGGCAAAGAAATCGAATTATTCAGTCAGAATCATGAAACCTCAAAGACGATCCGGGCATCCAGCGCCGTAATTGAAAACGAGAACGGCCAGACCGTGGGGATGGTTTCGGTTTTAAGTGATATCACCAAGCAGAAAGAAATCGACCGGTTAAAAGCCAGTTTTGTCGCTAACGTAACCCACGAATTGCGAACACCTTTGGTTTCTATTGATAAGGCGATCACCTTTCTTTTAAGCAATGCCGGCAATGAGCTTTCGGCAAACCAGCAGCAGTTTCTTTCGATTGCTTCGCGTAACTGCAAGCGCTTAAGTTTGCTGATTAACGATTTACTGGATCTTTCGAAGCTTGAAGCGGGGAAAATGCACATTCTGCCGGTTGTTACTTCGATTGACAAGGTAATTGCCGAATCGATTGAGGGATTAAATGCCTGGGCAGGGGCAAAGTCAGTCAACTTGGCGAGCAATATCGCACCGAATTTGCCGCCGGTAAAGATCGATCCCGATAAAATTATCCAGGTTTTAAATAACCTGATCGGTAACGCCATTAAATTTACTCCGGCCAATGGCACGATTACCGCGGAAGTAAAGATGCACAATAATCAAGAGGTGATTGTCAGTATCCAGGATACCGGAATCGGGATTCCCCAGGATGAATTGGAAAAAGTTTTTGATAAATTTTATCAGACCGGAGAAAGAGTGGCTACCGATGTTTCAGGTACCGGTATCGGCCTGGCGATTGCCAAAGAAATCGTTACTTTGCACGGTGGAAAAATTTGGGCGGAAAGCCCGCAAGGTGCGGGCGCGAAATTTAGT
>JAGVOR010000172.1 GCA_020052635.1 Candidatus Omnitrophota bacterium | reverse complement strand
TAAGCTTTTACCCGCCCCGCTGGTTAGGGATTTAGATGCACTGATTAAGAACATCGGTCAAGAAATTTCGGGTTAACGGTTTAAGCAAAAAAGGGGTTTTAAGATGTTGACGGCCGCAAAAAACCTGACCCTGGAAAAGAGGATGGTCCTTTTAGGGGTACGCGAAGAGGATATTGTCGAAAGCTTTATCCGCTCCAGCGGCCCCGGCGGGCAGAATGTCAATAAAACTTCCACCTGTGTTTACCTTAAGCACTTGCCGACGGGCCTGGAGGTCAAATGCCAGCGTCAGCGTTCTCAAGTTTTAAACCGTTTTTTGGCCCGCCATATACTTTTGAGTAAAATCGAGCATAAGATCCAGCAGGAAAATCTGCAGCGGCAGTCGCAAAAAGCAAAAGGTCTGCGCCAGAGGCGCCGCAAACCCAAAGGCGTTAAAGTAAAGATTTTAGAATCCAAGCGCCGGCAAGGGCAAAAAAAACTCGCCCGCAGAAAAATTAATGAGATTGAAGTTGCATAAAGATTTTCTTATGCTACAATAAATAAAATAAAAATTTCAGAATACGGTTGGTAGTGCCGTAAAGCAAGTTTAATCCAATTTAAACAAAAAAGAGGGAGGGTAAGATGGTGACCGGGGCAAGTTTTATCGGCGGTTTAATTTCATTGATTTTAACTGTTTGGTTTGTGGTTTTTACGGTTTTGGTCATCCAGAAGCTGGACAAGGTGATTGAGCTGTTGAATAAAAAATAAAATTAACCCGGTAAATATTTTCCGGCTGATAATTTTTAAGAAAAGTGCTGTGCTGATTAAGCTGTTGACTTGGGTTGTTAATTAGCGTATAATCTTACAACAAGCAGCAAAAGCGCCAGCGTATTGTGCAATTAAAGCTACACTTTTTGTTTAACGCAAATTAAACAATCACTGCTAAGAGCAATAATACAACTTCTGCGTTAAACCAGGGTGGGTAGTTCATCTGAACAAGGAGGAACAAAAATTGGTTTTGGTTAAGGAACAAAAGGCAAAATTAATCGATAATTTTAAGGTGCACGCCAGGGATACCGGAAGTGCTGAGGTGCAGATCGCGATTCTTACCGAAAGGATCAATGACCTGGGCCTGCATTTTAAATCACACAAGAAAGATCTCCATTCCCGCCGCGGATTATTGCTGTTAGTCAGCAGGCGCCGCAAGCTCCTTAAGTATCTCAAGGATAAGGATATGAAGAAATACGAAGAGATACTGGGGAAGCTTAGTTTAAGGAAGTAAACCCCATTAGGGTAACTCTACAACCAAGAAAGAGCAATCATGCAAAATAAAAGCTTGAAAATTAAGTTTGGGAAAAACGATCTTATTTTAGAAACCGGAAGGTTAGCTAAGCAGGCCAACGGTTCGGTAACGGTTACCTACGGGTCAACCGTAATTTTAGTGACCGCTTGTATGTCCAGCTCGGTTAAGGAAGGGCAGGACTTTTTCCCTTTGACGGTTGAATATCAGGAAAAGACTTATGCCGCCGGGCGTATACCCGGTGGTTTTTTTAAACGCGAAGGCCGGCCTTCGGAAAATGAGATTTTAGGCAGCCGTTTGATTGACCGGCCGATCCGTCCGTTATTTCCCGATGGTTTTTTAAATGAAGTCCAGGTTATGGCGATGGTTCTTTCCAGTGACGGAGAAAATGACCCGAATGTCCTGGCTTTAATCGGGGCCAGCGCCGCTTTATCTATTTCGGATATTCCTTTTAGCGGTCCTTTGGCCTCCTGCCGGGTAGCCCGGATTAATCATGAATTAGTTCTAAATCCTACTTATGCTGAAATTGAAAGCGCCGATTTAGAGGTGGTAGTTGCCGGAAACAAAAACGGTGTAGTGATGCTGGAATCAAAAGCTAAAGAAGTTACCGAAGAAGAATATTTTGAAGCGGTAAAATTCGGAATGGAAAATTTACAGCCTATCCTGGCAATGCAGGAGGAGTTTACCCGGCTTTACGGGATCCCTAAGGCCAGCGTTGAGTTAAAATTGACCGATTCGGTTTTAATCCAGAAGATTGAGGAGCTTTCGCAGGAAAAATTAGCTAAGGTTTATCAGCTAAGCAAGAAAGAAGAGCGGGAAGAACAGGTTGCTTTATTGACCAAGGAATTACAGGATCGGTTGACGGCAGAAGGGTATTTGGCTGCGGATATCAATACCGGTCTGCATGAGGTGGAGAAAAAACAGGTGCGTAAAATGATCTCGGAAGAAGGCCGCAGGATTGACGGCCGTTCTTTTAAGCAGATTCGCGAGATTACCTGTGAGGTTTCCGTGCTGCCGCGTACGCATGGCTCAAGTCTTTTTACCCGCGGCCAGACCCAGAGTTTAGCGGTAACGACTTTGGGCACCGGAGAAGATGAACAGCTGATCGAGTCTTTAGACGGGGAGAAGAAGAAATCTTTTATGTTGCATTATAATTTTCCTTCTTTTAGCGTAGGGGAAACCCGGCCGATCCGCGGCCCCGGACGGCGCGAAATCGGGCACGGCGCGCTTGCGGAAAAAGCGCTTGTTTCGGTAATGCCTTCCAAGGAAAAATTTCCTTACACGGTAAGAGTGGTTTCCGAAATTTTAGAGTCTAACGGTTCCAGCAGTATGGCGTCGGTTTGCGCGGCCGCTCTATCGCTGATGGATGCCGGGGTTCCGATTAAAGAGGCTGTCGGTGGGGTAGCTTTAGGGTTAGTCCAGGAAGCCGGTAAAACGGCAATTCTTACAGATATTGCCGGCCTGGAGGATCATTTCGGGGATATGGATTTTAAAGTTGCCGGGACGCAGGCCGGGATCACCGCGGTGCAGCTAGATCTTAAAAACGCCGGAATTTCCCTGCAGCTGCTTAAAGAATGCTTGGCTCAGTCTAGAGAAGGAAGGTTATTTATTTTAGGGAAGATGAAAGAGGCATTAAGCAGCCCGCGAGAGGAGCTTTCCAGTTTTGCCCCGCGTATCGACGTTTTAAAGATCAATACTGAAAAAATCGGAGAATTAATTGGCCCGGGCGGAAAAACGATCAAGGCGATTATTGCCGCTACCGGCGCCAGTATTGATATTAAAGATGACGGTACGGTTTTAGTCGGTTCAGTGGATGCAGCTAAATCCGATGCGGCGATTAAAATGATCAAAGCGATTACCGAGGAAGTCGAAGTTGGCCGGGTTTATCTGGGTAAGGTAAAGCGGATTATGCAATTCGGCGTATTTGTAGAAATCGCCCCGCGCAAAGAAGGTTTGGTGCATGTTTCCGAATTGTCGAATACCTTTGTTAAAAAAGTCGATGATGTGGTTAAAGTCGGTGATGAGTTTAAGGTTAAGGTCATCGGCGTCGATGAATTAGGCAGGATTAATTTAAGCAAAAAACAGGCTGAAAGTACGCAGCCAAGCAGTTAATTTCATAGAAGTGAAAGAAAGAAGAATCAATGAGGTCAAAGGCGTTATTCTAGTAGCGGCGGGGCTGATGATTTTTGCCAGCCTGATTCGTTTTGACCGCCTAGACGTTGTTTTTTATACCTCGCATCCCAATTCTCCCGCTAAAAATCTACTCGGAGTTTTCGGCGCTTATCTGGCCGGCGTAACCGTCCTGCTGTTTGGCAGCATTTCCAGTTTTGTTATTCCGATTCTAGTGATTATGATGGGCATCAAGTATTTCCGCCAGGACAAGCCTTACCTGAGCCTGGCGCGTTTCTTGGGAATGTTTGTGCTTTTAGTTTCGGTTAGTTCGCTTTTGGGGATGTTTAACCTGAATAATGATCCTTTAAGGTTTCAATTATCGGGATTTTTCGGATCGCTAACCTCTAATTTTGTAACGACATATTTTAGCCGCCTGGGCGGTTTTATTGTTTTTATCACTTTTATTATTCTTTCCCTGGCCCTGGTCACCGAGATACTTATTTCTTCGCTTTTTTTGAAATTTACCGAAAAAATTAAATCGTTCATCGATGCTGTTTTTTCGGTTTTCACCAAAAGGCCCAGATCTGCGGAAACTAAGCCGAAGCCGGTTTTGAACAATAATAAAAATACGCTTTTATCCAAGAAACCGGAAACTCCACCAACAGCTGCGGTCAAGCCTAAGATTTTTATGCCGCCAGAAGAGTCTGCCCCTAAGCTAAGGATCCAAATCAAAAATAAACCTGCTTCCGAAGAAGTAAAATTGAAACCTGCCGAACTCAAAATCGGCGATTATCATTTACCTTCCGTGGATTTATTGGAAAATGCCCCCGCAGCGGATACTAAACAAATGAAGGAGGACCTGGAAGCTTGCGCCAGGACCCTAGAGGAGACTTTAGATGATTTTGGTATTTCGGCTAAAGTGACCGATATCATCCGCGGCCCGGTAATTACCCGTTATGAGCTTGAGCCAGCCGCCGGGGTAAAAATTAACCGGATTGAAAATTTAAGCGACGATATCGCTTTAGCGATTAAAGCCCAGTCCATCCGGATTATTGCCCCGATCCCGGGCAAGGGCAGGGTCGGGGTGGAGGTGCCTAATCTGCAGAGTACTTTAGTTTGTATTAAGGATCTCATGATTTCTGCGGAGTATCATAAACAAAAATCACCTTTGACGATCGCTCTGGGTAAGGATATTACGGGGCGTCCGGTATTCGGAGACCTGGATGATATGCCGCATTTATTAATTGCCGGAACTACCGGCAGCGGAAAAACAGTTTGCGTGAATACCTGTATACTTTCCTTGCTTTACCGTGCTTCTCCCCATGACCTGAAGTTCTTAATGATCGATCCTAAAATGGTAGAATTGATGCCTTTTAACGGATTACCGCATTTATTGTGCCCGGTAGTTACCGACGCTAAAAAAGCGGCGGTGGCTTTAAACTGGGTGGTTACGGAGATGGAGTCCCGTTATGTGCTTTTATCTAAAGCCGGGGCCCGGAATATCGAAGCCTACAACGAAAAACAGGAAGAGAAGATTCCTTACATTATCGTCGTGGTCGATGAATTCGCGGATCTGATGAGCGTCGCCCGCGATCAGATCGAAAATGCAATTACCCGCCTGGCACAGTTATCCCGGGCAGTGGGGATACATTTAATTTTAGCCACCCAGCGGCCAAGCGTTGATGTGATTACCGGAGTAATTAAGGCAAATTTACCGGCGCGCGTATCTTTTAAGGTTGCCTCTAAGGTCGATTCGCGGACTGTCTTGGATACCAACGGCGCGGAATCCTTATTGGGTAAAGGAGATATGCTGTTTCTGCAGCCCGGCAAGGAAGACCTGGTGCGGATTCAGGGGGCCTTGGTTAAGGATGCCGAAATCGAACGGGTAGTTGAATTCATTAAGGCTCAAGGTGAACCGGCTTATGATGATCAGATTCTTAAGGAACAGCAGAAAGGTAATTTGGCCGGCGGCGATAAAGATGACCTTTATGATGAAGCAGTGCGGGTAGTCATGGAAAGCAATCAGGCTTCGGTTTCGATATTGCAAAGAAGGATGCGCTTGGGCTATACCCGGGCCGCGCGG
>JAGVOR010000167.1 GCA_020052635.1 Candidatus Omnitrophota bacterium | reverse complement strand
GGATTTACCTTGAGTTTTGTTGAGGCCGATGTTATCATACATTTAAGTTTTAAATTGCGCTGCTAATTAGGGGGCTTAAAATGCTTAAAAAAGCAGGTTTTACTGTACTGGTAATTTTAAGTTTTACCGCTCTAGCTTACGGCTATGAACTATTGAATACCGAGCAATTAGCTTTGCGGATGGATGCTTATTTACGTTTGGACCTGGTCAGCTGGAAAAATGTAGTGGATTTAGACAGCCATAACCGGGATGACCACACTACTTATTTAGGTATTGATTACGGCCTGGCTTTCGATGCGGAGTTCAAGGAATCGGGGAATGAAATATACCTTAGGTTTGAGCGTAACGGCCCGTATGATTACGATGCCCCGCTTTTTATCCACAATACCCTGATTAATTCCGGCGGCCGGGTGGAGCCTTACCGCAATACCGAACTTTTGCCTCAAATCGAAGAATTCTGGCTGGATAACCGGCTCTGGGGCGGTTTTGGCTTGAAAACCGGGTTATATATTTATGAAGTAGGTAATGGCTTTAGCTTAAACGGAGGGTATGAAAATTACGGCGCCACGTTATATTACAAAACACAGGATATTTTTTGGCGCCTCTATTATTGCCGGCCGGACCTGGTGTACAAAAACATTTTAGGCCCGCGGGTGGAGCAGGAAAAAGACCAGGGGCAGAAATATGAGCCTAATGCGGCTAATTTTTTCTCTACCGACCTGAAAATTACCGCCGGCAAACAGACCTTTTGGCCGTATGTCGGAATGCTGGCAGATTATACCTCGGCCGGTAAGCGCTATAATCTTTTTGCCGCCCCGATTAAAAGAGATTTGCTGGGGACCTTTGGTGGGGCCTGGGAGTATGCGGCGGACAATTTTACTTTAAAATTGGAAGCGGCGCGAAATTTCGGTTACGCCCAAAGCGAGGAGAGTGAGTATAAAGATATCGAGCATACCGGGTATATGTTTTATTCGGGCTTGAGCTATGTTTTGGGCAAGTTTGTTCCGGAGTTGCAATTTTTATTTTGCTCCGGGAATAAAGCAACCTTGGACATCGCGGGTGATCCCGAGGCCCCGTATGTTTCCGGGAAAAACCGGGCTTTTAGTTACGCTTCTCCGACTAACCTTAATTTGGGGGATACGGTGACTAGCAGCAATGCCGATATGCTGCCGATTGTGGCAATGGGCGTACCCCGTCTGTTATTAGGCATTTTTTCCCGGCCAAAGCTATGAGCGGGTAAAGATATTCACTGGCATTGCCAAAACTCGGTGTTATAATGCAATTATGAAGTTAAAAACATTTTTTTCGATCATAATTACCTTGTTGATTTTAGCCGCCGTGGGTATTTACCTGATTGCGCTGGATAACCGCTATAAACAGATTGGCGGCCATGATTATTTTGATATTCGGACCGGTAAGATGGTAAAAGGAGAAGGCGCTGAATCAAGAGAGGTGATTGTGGAGTATCCTTTATTAAAAATTCAGCATATGATAGATACGGATTCCTCCCTTACTGAATAAACCGGTTTTCTTCGAACAAGGAGGGCGCGATGAAATGGCGTTTTCTGGCTATCGCGATATTTTTTACGATGCTTATACCGATAATTCCGGCGCATGCCGACGATTTTCAATCGGTAACCAGCCATTATAATCAGTATTCTCCGGATAATTTCAGCAGTTCTTATAACCGAAACGAATCCCGGTATTCTGCGGCCGATGTCAGTAATCACTATAGCCAAACTGAAGTTCAGTTTTCAGCTAAGAATGTCATCGATCCTTTCCTCCAGGTGCCGCACGATTATAAAGCGCACCTTGTTTCTCCCGAATCCAGCGTTAAAGTAAAAAAAGCCGCCAAGAAATCCGCTCAAGATCAGGCGGCGGCGAAATTCTTGGAAGGTAAAACTAGAAAGGTCCCGGTCTTCTTCCTTTTATTATTAATTTCTTCTTTTGCGCTGGCAGCGACAATTTTTGTAATAATCGGTATATTTAAAAAATAAAGTTGAAAGAATCTTTTTAGGTGCTAGAATTTAACTATTGGCTAAGCAGAAGCACGCTTGGCCTTTGGCGGCAGCGTATACAAGGAGGAAGTGATGAAAAAGATTATAATATTATTATGTCTAGGTTTAATCGGTTGTTCCGCGACAATTAAAGACAGCGAGCATTTATCGGTTACTTCCAAGGATCCTATCACTTATACCGAAGGGGAGTTTGACGAGATTATTACGGTATTTAGCGACTCGATTGATAAGAACCCCGATTATGGCGGAGGTTATTATAACCGGGCGATCGCTTATTTTTATTATCAGAATAACTATGATAAATGCTGGCGGGATGTCCATCAGGCAGAAGCTTTAGGTTACCAGTTTGATGAAAATTTTATTAAAGCCTTACAAAAGGCTTCCGGGCGCGAGGAATAAATTACCAGGGGTTTTGAGCGCAAAACAAGGTAGATTTAAGGTTTTTCCGCAGCGTTAAATTTCTTCCGGGTAAACTACCCCAGATTTTAAAAACATTTCTTTAAGGAAGCTAAAAATCAACTTCAATCCATGAAAAATCATCTGTATAATTTTATCGATCATTCCGGTAGATTTACATCTGTGACCGCCGACCGGATCAAAAGCTTATATTTGCCGTTGTGTAACGAAATCCTGATGTCCTCGATTACTCCGGATTTACACGGCGACATCAAAACCGGCCAAGACACATTTTTAACCGAGCCCTCCAGCCGCATTAGCCTTACTTTATCCCGGGGCTCAAGGAATTTTTGGGTTTATATTAATCAGGATAAAATTTGGTCGGCCTGCGGAGTTTCCAAAAATCTACACCAGCTTAAAAATGATGAATTTGCTTTGGAAGCCGGCCAACTCTATCAGCGGATCAGCCGCAAAAATAAATCATTGGGACTAGAGTCTGAAATTTTGTCTTTTGTTCCCGCCGGTAAAGATGCCTTGGAATTGATGCAGGTTAAAATTACCAATCTCAGTAGAAATAAAGTCAGCTTTATTCCTTATGCGGCGATACCTTTATATGCCCGCAGTGCCGATAATCTGCGTGATCACCGCCATGTCAGCGCGCTTTTAACCCGGGTTAAAGAGGAAAAATACGGCATTAAGGTAAAACCGACATTGCTTTTTGATGAAGCCAGCCACCGGCCGAATCATACGGTTTATTATGTCGCCGCCTGCGATCAGAGGGGCAGGCCGGCGCAATATATTTATTCTACGCAGGAAGATTTTTGCGGCGATAGCGGTGACTTGGAATTCCCGGAGGCAGTTTTTAAAAACCGGCTTCCCCAAACCGCCGGTAAACAAGGTAAGGAGCCGATGGGGGCAATGCGTTTCGCCAGAGCCGTTTTAGCTTACGGTGAAACGGCAACTTATACGATAATTATGGGGATTTCCCCGAAAGATTGTGATTTAGTCCGCCTGCTGCGCAAATTCAGTCCATCTAAAAAAGCAGATACCTGTCTTAGCCTCACCCGGGAATTCTGGCGCAAGCAGTCAAGTTCAGT
>JAGVOR010000145.1 GCA_020052635.1 Candidatus Omnitrophota bacterium | reverse complement strand
CCCGAGGGTACCTTATCGCTACCGGCCGATTAAGCTTGAAAGCAAAATCCAGCATTTGCTCTAATTCCGTCCCGTCTTGCGGGGCCATTACCACTAAATTCGGGATGCTCCTTAAGTAAGCCAGGTCAAATATCCCCTGGTGGGTTACCCCGTCCTCTCCCACAATGCCCGCCCGATCTACCGCTAAAACTACCGGCAACCCCTGTAAAGCCACCTCCTGAATTATCTGATCATAGGCGCGCTGTAAAAAAGTTGAATATATCGCGACCACCGGCTTAAAACCCTGTTTCGCCAGGCCGGCGGCAAAGCAAACCGCATGGGCTTCGGCGATCCCGCAGTCAAAGAACCTCTCGGGGAAAGCATCCCGGAACTTATCTAAACCGGTACCTTCCGGCATGGCCGCGGTAATCGCCACAATCCGCTTATCTTGGCTGGCGGCTTGGGTTATTTTATCGCGAAAGACCGCCGTATAACTTTTGGCCGGCGGCAGGTTACTTTTAGCAAATACCTCTCCGGTATGAATATCAAAATTACTAATCCCGTGGAACCTCACCGGATCTTTTTCGGCAAAAGAAAATCCTTTACCTTTTTTAGTGACCACATGCAAAAGACGCGGGCCTTTAATCTCCAGAATATTTTTTAAAGTAGCGGTAAGGATATTCAGGTCATGTCCATCGATGGGGCCAAAATAGCGAAAACCCAGCTCTTCGAAGAAAATCCCGGGAACAAATAACCCTTTTAACCCTTCCTCGAATTTAGACATAAGCTTGAGCAGCCGGCTGCCGCGGGGGACCCGGGTTTTTAAAAAACTCTCTACATTATGATGAAACCGGTTGTAAACCGGTAAAGAAATAATCTTATTAAGATAATTACTGATTGCCCCCACATTCGGAGCGATGCTTAATTCATTGGTATTTAAAATAACCAGGATATCCTTTTTTAAGTGCCCCACATTGTTTAAACCTTCAAAACAAAGCCCGCCGCTTAAAGAGCCATCCCCAATCACGCAGACTACTTTAAATTGCTCCTCTTCAGGCAGAAAATCCCTGGCACAAACCAGCCCCAACCCCAAAGAAACCGCATTGGAGCTGTGGCCGCAAGTAAACGGATCATACGCTGATTCATCTTTGGAGGGAAAACCGCTTAATCCCTGGTATTGTCTGAGGGTATGAAAGTTATTGTTGCGGCCGGTTAAGATTTTATGCGCATAAGCCTGATGGCCCACATCAAAAATGATTTTATCTTTCGGAGTATCCAGGCAATAGTGCAGGGCAACGATTAACTCTACCGCCCCGAGGCTGGAGGCCAAATGGCCTCCGGTTTGCGCAACCACCTCGATCATTCTGCGGCGGATCTCGCCGCTTAAGCCGATCAATTGATCTAAAGTTAAGGTTTTAAGATCCCCGGGGGATCTAATTTTTTCCAACAGCATTGTTTATTTTTCTTCCGGCTGGATGTCGTCGAACTTCTCCAGGGAAGCCTTTCCTTCTTTTTTCATTAACTGCTCAACCTTACGCTGCGCCTCCGCCAGGGTCAACGAACAGGACTGGGCGAGCTTGACCCCTTCCTCATATTTTTTAAGCGATTCCCCCAGGGTAAGCTTCCCGCCGGCAAGGTCCTCAACAATCTTTTGCAATTTTTTTAAATCTTCTTCAAACAAGATTTTCTCTTTCAACGTGCACCTCCTGCACTAAACTTATAAATTCCCCTTTATGTAAAACCGTCTTTAGCCGATCCCCGGCCTTCAGCGCTGCGGCATCTTTAACGATTACCCCTTGAGGCAAAAGCAAATTCAAGCTATAGCCGCGGGATAACACAGCCAGCGGGCTTAATGCTTCTAGCCTTTGTATCAGGGAACTAAAACGCTGACCGGATAGCTCTAAAACATGCCGCAGATTATAATTTAGCCCGGAAAATAGCTCATCGATCTGCTGCTGTTTTTCCAGCAAGTGATCGCGCGGGCTTTTAAGGGCATGCGTAAAAGCGGTGAGCTTATTTTTAAGCTCACCGATCACCTGGTTAATCGAAAGATCCAGCTCATAACCTAACCCGGCTAACTGGGCCAAGAGCGCATTTTTTCTATCCACAATAATCTTGGCTGCGGCAGAAGGGGTTTCCACAAAAACATCCGCCGCTAAATCCGCTAAAGTAGTATCGATCTGATGCCCCACCGCGGAAATTACCGGCAGGCGGGAATTATAAATCGCCCGGGCCACGGCCTCTTCATTAAAAGACCAAAGATCCTCGCTTGATCCCCCGCCCCGGCTGACAATAATTAAATCCAGATGTTTAAGATTATTTAGGTCGGCGATCCCTTCAACAATCTCGCCGGCTGCCTGCTCACCTTGCACGCGCACCGAACGCAATACGATATCTACGCAAGCGGCGCCTTTTTTAAGAATTTGCAGAATATCCCGGAGGGCGGCTCCTTTAGCCGAAGTGACAATGCCGACGGTAAACGGCATCAGCGGCAGCTCTCTTTTATGCTCCGGGTTAAATAATCCCTCCTGCGCTAATTTTTTCTTCAATTGCTCAAAGGCTAACTGCTGGGCGCCGACTCCTTGCGGCTCTATCCTTTCCACGATGATTTTATATTGACCGCTGGGTGCGTAAACATCGATCTTGCCGAAACAAATTACCTTTAAACCGTCTTCCAGCCTAAATTTTAATCCTTTATTAGCGTAAGCAAACATTGCCGCCCCGAGCAGAGAGTTCTGGTCTTTCAGCGAAAAATAAAAATGGCCGCTTGCGGCGGCTTTAAAGTTAGAAATTTCTCCTTCTAACCAAACCTCACCCACCTTCTCCTCAAGCAAACATTTAATTGCCTGGGTAATTTCGGAAACGGTATAAATATGTTTATTTGGTTTCTGCATTATTTGCCTCTTTCGGCAAAGGTTTATCGAACGGCTGTATTTGGGCCGCTGCATCTTTACTGGCCGCCGGCGGATCAACAAGAGCCTGGCTTTGGCTACCTGCGGCATCCGCCTTAACAGGGTTAGTTTCGGCGGTTTTTTCTGCAGGAACAGCTAAAGCCGCAGGCAAGGCATCTGCCTTGGTTTCTGCCGGCTTAGCTTCCGCTGGCATCGGGGCTTCTGGCGCAAGTTTAGTTTCAGACTTAACTGCAGGAACGACAGGAACAGCTAAAGCCGCAGGCAAAGCATCTGTTTTAGCTTCTGCCGGTTTAGTTTCAGGCTTAGATGGCAGGATTGCCGCCTCCGGCATAATGGGCTTCTTTTTAAAGATTAAAAGCTGCACTGAATAAGGGGTCAATTCAAGTTCTTTCGCATACTCCTGACTTAAGTCCGCTTCTTCTTCAGTAACCGGCTTAAATTCACAGTTCCGGCTGCAATTGCTATCTAATACATACTGACTTAATAGATAAACGTTTTTTGCGCCTTTTAAAGTTACTTTAATTTTACGATTCGTCTTGGAAAATTTATTAGCCGCAGTATTTAATTCAATCGCCCGACTGAGTATGTTTTTGGTTTTGGCGCTTAAACGTAAGGTGGCCAAGCTAAGCTGGCCGGACAATACCTTCTTCATGCGGTCAGATTTAATGATCCCTAAAATTGCTTTTTGTTCGGCGCTGTTTAAATAAACGACATTATGAGAAATATAATTCATCGCCGCTTGAGGATCGATATAGTTGTAAATCATTAGCGCTAGATAGTCGCTCCGGGATTTGGTCGGGATAACCCCCACGAATTCATCATTAAATTTAATTTTGAACAAATCCTGGCCTAAAAGGCTCAGCATCCGCCAAACAGTATAACCGGCTTTAGCAGACCCCTTCTCCGGATACGCCGGGTCAAATGAAAAAATACCTAGATTCCTGATCGGCCCCCCCTGATTGTCCCCGAAGTCTTCAAGGCAAAAATAAGTTTGATAATCCAAACCGGCTTCATACATATTTTTAAGTCTCGCCGGAATATAGCTGGCAGCGACATAAGCATTTTTCCCTCTTTCGATCAAGAGATTGGCTGAACCGTCAAAATTCCACTCGCTTACCAACAACGGAAGGTTGCTGCTGAATTTAAAATAAGTCAACCAGTCCCGGATCAATTTGATGAAAGACTTATTGTAAATGGTATCCTGCTTTTCTTCCGCCGGGTCAGAAGAATAAGCATGCCAGGAGATAAAATCCAGCGGCAGCCGGTAACTATAGCAGTATTTTATTAATTCGTAAATTAAACTGCGCTCCGGAGTAAGAATGTTGTTGGGCTCGATATTTCTGAACCAGGAGCTTACCGAAGGCCCGCCTAAAGGAATATGAATTTTTGCCTCCTGGCGCAGCTCTTTTACCGCCTCCCCGATAACCCGGTAAAGATTAAAATATTCCGAACGCTGGCCGATAAAAAAGTCCCCGATATCCGGGGCGTTCCAAACCTCATACCAGATATTATATTTCTTTTCACAGCTTAAGCGGCGAATCGTATTTTTAACCAACTCCTTATAGGCCTTTAAATTGCGGGGAGCACTGTTTTTATCTAATACCGTCCCCAGGCCGTCCGGGGTGCCGAAAATATCCAGGATAACGGTGCCCCCGCTATCACTGATCGCTTTAACCACTGCTTCGTAATTATTTAAAAGCTTTTGCTGGGCATCCGGATCGCCGGCCAACTGCTGAATTTCCCAGAGATTATATTGGATGCGGTAAAAATTACGCAGGCCTAAATCCTCCTGCCAGATTGAACGCGCATCTGCCCCGGCCAAAGTTTGCGGTAAAGTTTTATCGCGCTGCCTGCCCCGGCCGCTGAGATCAATACTCGTCCTGTAGATTTTAGGAAGGCTGATTACCGCAGAGGTTAAATCCAGATTGAACTCCAATTCATCCTGGGCCTGGGACCAAGAAACAGCAGCCGTCAAACAAAAGAAAAACCCGGCAACGATCAATAGAATAATCCGCTTTTTTTTACTCATTAATTTTTCTCTGAATCCGTAAGATTGAGCGCGACTTACCCGTTGCTTCATCGATCTCCACCAATGCCCCGTGTAATTGAATATCGCCTTGGGCAACTTCAAATTTAACGGGAATTAAACTTAAGAAGCGGGTCAACACATCTTCCACCCTGCGGCCAATCACCGAATCATAGGGGCCGGTCATTCCGACATCGCTAATATAAGCAGTTCCCTGGGGAAGAATTTTTTCATCGGCAGTCTGAATATGGGTATGCGTACCTAAAATTGCCGAAACCTTTCCGTCTAAATACCAACCCAAAGCAACCTTTTCAGAGGTAGCCTCCGCATGGATATCGACGATAATAATTTTGGTTTCCTTAATCAGCTCCCCTGCCGCCGCAAGTGCCGTCTTAAAAGGACACTCCAGGGGATCCATAAAAACCCGGCCGTTAATATTAATCACGCCCACTTTCATTCCGCTGCCGGGAACTTTAAATACTCCTGCTCCCCGGCCGGGTGAACCGGCTGGAAAATTCAACGGCCGCAGGATTCTTGGTTCCCGGTTGATCAACTCAAAAATTTCCGGTTTTTTCCAAATATGATCCCCGGAGGTAATTACATTTACCCCGGAATCAAAAAGCTCATCCGCCACTTTTGCGGTAACCCCTGAACCACCGGAAGCATTCTCGGCGTTAGCGACCACAAAATCAAGTTGCAGTTCATTTTTCAGCAGGGGGACTAATTTTTTTATTGCCTCTCTGCCGGGCGAGCCGACAATATCTCCGATAAATAATATCTTCATAAATGAGTGCTTGACTTACGAGCACAACAGTGCGAGTAAGTCCGCGTTAGTTTATTTATCAACGCATAATTTGCTAACGTTAGTTAGGGCAAATTAATGCGCGAATTCCGCCACCTGGCGGACACCGACGCAAATCCAATTTGCGTCGGGTGCTACTTCGCCTTATTAAAGAATCGCGAAGCTATCGTTGTCTAATTATTAATAGTTTATTTAGCGTACTCAATCGTACGCACTTCCCGGATCACCGTGACCTTAATTTGGCCGGGGTACTCCATGCCTTCTTCGATCTTCTTGCGGATCTCCCGGGCCATCGTTACCGCTTCATTATCATTTATTTTTTCCGGTTGCACAATTACCCGGATTTCCCGGCCCGCCTGAATCGCGAAAGATTTCTCCACTCCCTTAAACAAATTCGCAATCGACTCCAGTTTATCCAAACGCTTAACGTAAATCTCCAGCGTTTCTCTTCTGGCTCCGGGACGAGCGGCGCTTACCGCATCAGCGGCAATCGCTAAAACAGAATAGATGCTTACCGGGCTTGATTCTTCATGGTGAGACTCTATGGCCGCCACCACTTCGGCGCCTTCATTAAACTTCTTGGCCAAATCAGCCCCCAATTTGGCATGCGTACCTTCCACCTGATGGTCTACGGCTTTGCCGATATCATGCAGCAGGCCGATTCTACGCCCCAACTTAAAATCCAGCCCAATCTCTGAAGCCATAATCCCCAGAATAAAAGAAACCTCTTTAGAATGCTGCAGGGCATTCTGCCCGTAACTAGTACGGTATTTTAATCTACCCAAAAGCTTGATAATCTCCGGATGTAAACCATTTACTCCGGCCTCAAAAGCCGCGCGCTCTCCCTCCTCGCGGATCTTTTCATCCATCTCTTTTTTGGTTTTTTCCACGATCTCTTCAATCCGACCCGGATGGATCCGGCCGTCGGAAATAAGTTTTTCAAGGCTTAAGCGGGCAATCTCCCGCCGGACCGCATCGAAACCTGACAAAGTCACTGCCCCCGGAGTATCATCGATAATTACATCCACCCCGGTAGCCATTTCCAGGGCGCGGATGTTCCTT
>JAGVOR010000057.1 GCA_020052635.1 Candidatus Omnitrophota bacterium | reverse complement strand
CCTAAATGGCATTCCAGAATCTGACCGACATTCATACGCGAAGGAACACCCAGAGGATTAAGCACTACATCTACCGGAGTGCCATCAGGCATATAAGGCATATTTTCTTCGGGAATAATTCTGGCGACCACACCTTTGTTACCGTGACGGCCGGCCAGTTTATCGCCTTCAGAAAGTTTACGCTTAGTCGCTACATACACCACTACTCTTTTTAAAATACCGGTGGGCAACTCATCCCCGCGGCGGACTTTCTCAATCTCCTGCTCCTCCTCGGCTAAGAGCTCCTGCATCTGCTCATCAAAAGAAGCGGCCAAAATCTTGGCCTCTTCATTATCGCTAAAATCATATTTTTCTACTTTTTTCTTATCGATACCTAAAACCTGGGAAAGCCGCAGGATTTTCTCAGTCTGCAAAAACTCGATCTCCTGTTTATAATAAGCCTTGAGCTCCCGGATCTTGGCTAATTCCTTGGTCTTTTCTTCTTTGGTTTTACGGCCGCGGTCTTTACGCTGAAAAACATGCACATCGATGACTACCCCCTCGACTCCCGGCGGAACAATTAAAGAAGTGTCCCGGACATCT
Source organism: Candidatus Omnitrophota bacterium (assembly GCA_020052635.1). Taxonomy (GTDB): domain Bacteria; phylum Omnitrophota; class Gorgyraeia; order Gygaellales; family Profunditerraquicolaceae; genus UBA6249. The sequence continues at coordinate 8,072 of JAGVOR010000057.1, read as the reverse complement.
CCGGCCTTTTCGCCGAAGATCGCGCGCAATAATCTTTCTTCCGGGCTAGGCTCAGAATCAGTCTTGGGAGTAATTTTCCCCACCAGAATATCTCCGGCCGCAACTTCGGCCCCCACCCGAATAATCCCTTCCTCATCCAGGTTCTTGAGTGCTTCCTCGCTGACATTAGGAATATCGCGGGTAATCTCTTCATTGCCCAGCCTGGTTTCGGCTGCTTCGATATCAAATTCTTCGATATGTATAGAAGTAAAGGAATCAATCTTCACCAATCTTTCGCTGATCAGGATAGCATCTTCGAAATTATACCCTCTCCAGGGCATTAAAGCGACCAGGACATTTTTACCTAAAGCCAATTCCCCTTCTTTAGTGGCAATCCCGTCGGCAATCGGGGCGCCGGCTTCCACATGGTCGCCTAATTTTACCAACGGCCTCTGATTAATCGAAGTATCGGCATTGGTGCGTAAAAATTTCTTTAAATGATATATCTTCTTGCCGATCGTAATTGCGGCGGCATCAACGCTGGTAACTTTACCGCTGGCTTCGGCAATCACTACGGTACCAGAATCCTGCGCCACCTTAGCTTCCATATCGGTCCCGACTAAAGGGGCTTCGGTAATCATCAAAGGAACCGCCTGTCTTTGCATGTTCGAACCCATCAAAGCGCGGTTAGCATCATCGTGCTCTAAAAACGGAATCATCGATGCGGCTACCGAAACCAGCTGTTTAGCAGAAACATCCATATACTGGACATTTTTAGCCGGTACCTTCGGGAAATCATCTTTATAACGGCAGGTAACGAACTTATCGACAAAATAACCTTCGCTGTCTAAGGGCACATCAGCCTGCGCGATAAATTTATCTTCTTCAATATCGGCGGTAAGATATTCGAATTTTTTGGTCACCCGTCCGTCCTCAACTTTACGGTAAGGGGTTTCAATCAAACCTAAGGCATTAATCCGCGCAAAACAGCTCAAAGACGCAATCAAGCCGATATTGGGACCTTCCGGTGTTTCAATCGGACATACCCGGCCATAATGCGAAGGATGGATATCACGGACTTCAAAGCCCGCTCTTTCGCGGGAAAGGCCTCCGGGGCCAAGGGCGCTCAAGCGCCGTTTATGCGTCATCTCCGCCAACGGATTAATCTGGTCCATAAACTGCGACAACTGGCTGCGGCCGAAGAAATCACGGATCTGGTTACTCAAAAGCTTGGAGTTAATCAGATAATGCACGTTTAAATTATCAAAATCTCCCAAAATACTTAAACGCTCTTTTATCGAACGCTCAACCCTGGATAAGCCGATACGCACCTGATTCTGTACCAGCTCACCGACACTTTTAACGCGGCGGTTACCCAAATGGTCGATATCATCAATCTTGCCAACTCCGGCGTTAAGCTTAATCAAATACTCGATCACTTTAATCACGGTATCCGAATCGAGGATCCTTTTTTCCAAAGAAACTTCCATCCCTAATTTACGGTTTAAAATAAAACGCCCTGCTCTTTCCAAATCATATCTGGCAGGGTCAAAAAATAAACGGTAAAACAGGTTTTCGGCTGCCTCTTTAGTCACCGGTTCGGTAGGCCGCATTTTACGGTAAAAATCCAAGTAAGCTTCTTCTTTGTTTTTAGTATAATCCTTCTTGAGGGTATTGACGATTTCAGGATGCTCTTTGCCGAAAGCCGCAAATAGCTGGTTATCTTCGGAAAAACCTAATATTCTTAAAATTTGGGTGGCGGGGAAATTTCTGCGGCGGTCAACATAAGCGGTAATTGTTTCGGTCAGGTCATATTTAAACTCCAACCAGGCACCGCGGTAAGGGATCACCCGGGCGTAAAATATTTTTTTGCCGGTAGGATGCAGCTCTTCTTCGAATGATACACCCGGAGAACGCTGCAGCTGGCTGACCACAACCCTTTCATCCCCATTAATGATAAAGGTGCCGGTTTCGGTCATTAAGGGAATTTCACCGAAATAAGCATCCTGCTCTTTAGTCTCATGGGGGGTAGTTAAGCGGAATTTTACTTTTAAAGGAGCGGCATAAGTTAATGAGCGGTTTTTAGATTCAGCGATCGTATATTTCGGCTTACCTAAAGAATAACTGATAAACTCCAGTTTCACCGAACGATCGGCATTTTCTATCGGGAATATCTCTCCGAAAACTTCTTGCAGCCCCTGGTTTTTCTTATCTTGATTGGGGGTATCGATCTGTAAAAATTCACGGTAAGTATCGAGCTGGACATCTAAAAGATCGGGCAGATCATAAACTTCTTTAATTTTAGCAAAGTTTTTTCGTTTAATCATATTCCTTATGGCTAAATTCAGCCTAATTAATTTACTTAAACTTACTCAAAATTACTCTAGCTTACTTAAATTACTTACTTGTGTTTACTTAAACTTACTCAAAATTACTTTAATTCTACGGTGGCGCCGGCAGCTTCTAATTTCTTTTTCATCTCGGCTGCTTCATCTTTATTCACGCCTTCTTTAATCGCTTTAGGAGCCGCATCCACTAAATCCTTAGCTTCCTTTAAACCTAAAGCGGTGATCGTGCGCACTTCTTTAATCACGGCAATCTTATTAGCCCCGGCATTAGCCAGGAATACCGTAAAGATGGTTTTCTCCTCTGCCGCAGGCGCAGCTCCGGCAGCAGCACCGGCCGCGGGCGCAGCCGCTACCGCAACGTTGGCGCTTACTCCGAACTTCTCCTCCAGGGCCTTCACCAGGTCGGATAATTCTAAAACGCTCATCGTTTCGATTGACTTAATTAATTCATCTAACTTCGCAGTTGCCATTTCTTTCCTCCTTGTTTTAAGCAGCTTAACCGGTGCGTATCCCGCTAAGAAACGCCGGGGTGCTCTTATTAATTAACTTGTCTTTTTCTGTCTGATTTGGTCCAAACAAACCACTAATTTTTTGAGGGTTGCGTTTAATACAATCACAAATTTCGCAATCGGGCCATTTAAGGCTACGACCACCTTGCCCCTTAAAACATCCTTGGAAGGCAAAGTGCTCATCAGTTCAATATCTTTTAAAGTAATCAATTTATCCTGCAGCATCCCGCCTTCCAGCACTAATTTTTCATGCTCTTTACGGAAAGCGCATAATATCCGCGAAGTATCCACCGGTTCGTCTTTGAAAAAAACCATTCCGCAGGGGGTTTCCACGGCAGGGATCAGGCCATCTAAGCCTAAATCCTTCATTGCCCGGCGGGCGATACTATTTTTAACTACAAAAAGATCCGCCCCTGAACCCTTAAGGGTTTTTCTCAGACTGCTCATATCGGGGCTGGATACTCCCGAATATTTTACGATGATCAAACCTTGCGCGGATTTAAAAGTATTTTTAATCCTGCTTTCTGAGGCTTCTTTGACTAATTGACCGACTTTTTTCATTTTAGCAAACGATCCTTAAACCTGGATTCATTGAAGTGGTAATACTTAAACTTTTTACGAACTTGCCCTTGACCGAAGCCGGGCGGGACTCATTAACCGCCTCAATCACTTTGGCCGCATTATCGGTAATCTGCTCCTCGGCAAAAGAAAGCTTGCCGACTGACAAATGCATCCCCCCCTGCTTATCGACCCTAAATTCCACTTTTCCCTTCCTTAAATCTTCAATGGCTTTAGCGATATCATTAGTCACAGTACCGGTTTTAGGGCTGGGCATCAGGCCGCGCGGCCCCAATACCTTACCCAGCTTGCTTAAATCTTTCATCATTTCGGGAGTGGCGATAGCGCAATCAAAATCCAGAAACCCGGCGGCAACTTTATCCATTAATTCATTAGCCCCCACATAATCGGCTTTAGCTTCCCTGGCCTGGCGCTCATGCTCCCCTTTGCAAAATACCGCGATTCTGATTTTCTTGCCCGTACCATGGGGCAAAACTACCGTCCCGCGGATCATCTGATCGCTTTTCTTAGTATCAATACTAAGGTTAAAATGCAGGTCTACCGAACCGTCAAATTTAGGCTTAGGCATTTGTTTTAATACCGCAACCGCCTCTTTCAGCTGGAAAAATTTTTCCGGGGCCGTCTGCTTAGCCGCTTCTTTATATCTTTTACTCTGTTTTTTCATCCTGCACCTTCTATTTATTTTCTAGATTAAATCTATTATTAAAACCCCTGGCCACCTTAAAAAGAAGGTGCGGGACTATCCTTCAATCGCAATCCCCATGCTCCGGGCAGTTCCTTCTACGGATTTGATCGCTTGCTTCAAATTACCGGTATTTAAATCCGGCAATTTGAGTTTGGCAATTTCTTCGATTTGTTTGGCCGTGACTTTACCAATCGTTTCTTTGCCGCTTGTTCCTGAGGCCTTGGCTAAATTAGCCGCCCTTTTCAACAAAATCGAAGTGGGCGGGCTCTTAATAATAAAGGTAAAGGAACGGTCTTCAAAAACACTGATCACTACCGGCAGGATTAATCCATCCTTACCTTTAGTCTGATCGTTGAATGCTTTACAAAACTGCATAATATTGACCCCATGCTGCCCTAAAGCCGGGCCGACCGGAGGAGCAGGATTAGCTTGCGCTCCCGGGACATGCAGTTTGATTTGCGCTTTAATCGGTTTAGTCGCCATGGTTATATCTTCTCCACCTGCCAGTATTCCAATTCTACCGGCGTCGATCGTCCGAAAATCGAAACACTAACTTTAATTTTACCCTTTTCGGGATAAACCTCTTCGATCGTTCCGTTAAAGTTCAAGAATGGCCCTTCATTAACCCTTACCTGTTCGCCCTTTTCGAATACAATTTTAGGCGAAGGTTTGGCGGCCGTTTCTTTGGTGCGCTTAAGAATATTATCGACTTCCTCCTGAGGCAGCGGCACGGGCTGGCGGCCTAAGCCGATAAAACCGGTAACCCCAGGTGAGTTTTTGACAAAAAGATAGGTTTGCTCGTTAAGGTCCATTTCAACCAGCAAGTACCCCGGGAAAAATTTTCTCTGAGTGATCTTCTTTTTGCCGGAACGGACCTCTGAAACCTGTTCGGTAGGAATAATTACATTCGAGATAGCTTCCTGCAAACTGGAAGCCTGAATCCGCTTATCCAGCGAAGTCTTAACCTTTTCTTCGATCCCCGTTTGAGTATGGACCACGTACCAATTTTTCATTATTTAAATACCACGCTTAAGAATTTTGATAAAGCTAAATCCACGATCCCGATAAAAGCCGTCATAATCAAAGTCACCGTGATCACCAGCACCGTGGAAGCCAACAGTTCTTTCCTGGTTGACCAGGAAACTTTACTTAATTCAGCCCTGACTTCCTTTAGAAAATTTATGGGTTTTGCTAAAATACTCATTGCCGATCACCCCTAAAAACCCGCCACCCCGGAACATTTCTGAATTCCACAGGAGCGGCAGGGCTCGAACCTGCAGTCACGGTTTTGGAGACCGTTGGTTTGCCATTAACCGACGCTCCTAAAATTTTAAGCCTGACGCCGGCTAAAAAACTGCCGGCCTAAGTTGCGGCCTCACTTAATTTCTTTATGCGGGGTGTGCTTATGACAGGAATTGCAGAACTTGCTCAGCTCCAGCCTATCCTGATGCAACTTTTTATTTTTGCTCGTCGTATAATTTCTATTTTTGCAAACCGTGCACTCTAAGGTTATCGTTTCACGCATTGTAATTTTAGTTTTTTTGTCCCGTCTTTACTTACCGTCGACTCGAAGCTTGCGCAAAATTTTTTCCGAAAATTTTGCGGCCTCGTTTAAAGCTGGAGACGAGAATTGAACTCGTGACCCCGTCCTTACCAAGGACGTGCTCTGCCAACTGAGCTACTCCAGCAGAAATGGATTCGCTTTGTCGGTTAAGCCATAAAACAAAAAAACAACCCCCAAGAAATTATTCAAACTATTTCTTTTTCTAAAGTATTACTCTGGTTTTATTGTTGAGTCAATGGATATTTGTGTAAGTAAAAGAGTTTATCTCAAGATATGGCCTTTGTCAAGATATTTTTTATATATTTTAAGAAATCCGGGCAGCCGGTTCAAGGAAATTGTACAGGCTGGCAAACTGCTCAAGGGAAATATCCTCCGGCCGCACATTTTTATCGATGCCTTGCCCGAGTAAATAAGCTTCCAGCCTGGCTTTCTCCACTAAACCCTGCAGGCTATTTCTTAAGGTTTTTCTTCTCTGATTAAAAGCCCTGCGGATGAGCTTAAAAAAACTTTCTTCATTATACACCCTAACCGGGGCCTGCTCTCTAAAGGCAAAGGATAAGAAACAGGAGTCGACCTTGGGCACAGGCTTAAAGCTATTCCTGCTAATTTCAAAAATAATTTCGGGTTTGGCATAGTATTGAACAAAACAGCTGAAAGAACCGTAGGCTTTTGAACCAGGGCAAGATCTGATCCGCTGCCCGAATTCCTTCTGCACGGTTAAAAATGCCCGCCCTATCCTTTGACGGTAACGGATAAGATGTTCAATAATCGGGCTGGTAATGTAATAGGGGATATTACCGATTATTTTAATCTTTTGTTCGACGCCATTATTGCGGAGAAACTCATCTAAATCAAATTTTAAAATATCGTTTTTGATAATCCGGCAATTTTCATGGGCCGACAAAGATGCTTCCAGTAACGGATAAAGCCGCCAATCAAGTTCGAGCGCATAAACCTGCTTTACCTTCTGGGCAATCAAAGCGGTTAAATCTCCGCGGCCGGAACCGATCTCCAAAACGATATCTTCAGGGCCGAGTTTACAGGCTTGGATGATTTTATGTTGGATATTTTTGTCGGTTAGAAAATTCTGGCCTAGGCTTTTTTTCGGTTTAATGTGCATTTTATCGCCAGTTCGATTGCTGAAACTAAAGAAGCCGGATTTACCAGGCGGGGGTGAGCGGCAATATCAAAAGCAGTGCCATGCAGGGGTGAAGTCCGCACAAAAGGCAGGCCTAAAGTAAGGTTTACCCCCCGGTCAAAACCGGTTAGCTTAAGTGCGATTAAAGCCTGATCATGGTAGGCGGCAATCACACAATCATACTTGCCCTCTGCGGCCTGCGCGATCGCCACATCCGCACTAACCGGCCCGGCGATCACGGAAGAACCGAATTTCCGGTTTAAACTTTTAATTACCGGGGATAGGATTTTATTCTCCTCTTGGCCGATAACTCCGTTATCCGAAGCGTGCGGGTTAACTCCACAAACCACCAATTTTGGCTTCTTGATCAAAAATAATTTTTTCAATCCCGTGACCGTATTTAACAGGTTACGTTTAATCAGGGCGGCTTTTAGGTTGCGGCAAACATCATTTAAAGGCAAATGGCGGGTCAATAAACTAAAACGGATTTTATCATTCACCAGCAGCATGACGATCTGACGGCTTGCCGTTTGCTTAGCTAAATATTCGGTATGCCCGAAAAACTTGACTCCCGCAAGGTTAATCGCCTCTTTGGAAACCGGACAGGTAACCAAACAGTCAATGCGGCGGTCTTTAATTAAGCTTAAAGCAGCATCTAAATATTCTAATGAAGCTTTGCCGCTTTGCGCGCTAGAGCGGCCGAATTTAAAATTTCTCCCGTAAAGATTAGGTAGATCAGCGTATTCGCATGCAGGCAGTGAGATTTTTGCCAGGGCCGCGGCGGCGATTAAAACTCGACGGTCTCCGATCAATGTAAAAAAAGCTTTTTTCCCCAATCGCTTAACAGCTTTTAGCGCAATTAACGGACCGATCCCCGCAGGGTCACCGATAGTTAAGCCGACTCTAATTTTCGAGGATTTTAATGTAGGATTGTTTTTTAAGCTCATCTAACCATTTAGCCAATTCTTCTTGCATTTTCTTTTCGAATAAATAAGCCTGAATTTTGTCCTGAGACTGAACCAGAGTTTGCGGCTGGCTGGGAATAATTTCATCCAACTTAAAGATAAAATATTGGGTATCAACCTTAACCGGATTGGAAACTTCACCTAAACCGAGCTTAAACACGGTACCTTCAATCTCCGGACGCAGATGAGAACCGGCGATTGCGGAAAATTTGTCTGCCCTAAAGGCGAATTTCGCCGCCAATTCTTCAATCGCGGTTCCCATCCGCAACTGATAACTTACGGTTTTAGCAGTGCTCCAATGAATT
>JAGVOR010000042.1 GCA_020052635.1 Candidatus Omnitrophota bacterium | reverse complement strand
GTGATTGCCGGGGCCGGGAGCGGGAAAACCCGGGTTTTGGTGCATCGGGTAGCATATTTAGTAGAACAAGGCATTGCCCCGGAAAGCATTCTCCTGCTTACTTTTACCCGCCGGGCAGCCGAAGAGATGCTGCGCAGGGCCAGCCTTCTTTTAGATGACCGTTGCAAGCATGTTTCCGGCGGGACATTCCATTCATTTGCTAATAGTATTTTAAGAAAATACGCCAAGCTGCTCGAGCTCAACAATAACTTTACCATTCTCGATCAGTCTGACGCCGAGGATGTGATTAATCTTATCCGCACCCAGCTGAATCTTCACAAATCCGAAAAACGCTTTCCCCGTAAGCATGCGCTTTTAGAGGTGATCTCTAAAAGCGTCAATAAAGCCGAAGAAATTTCCGGAGTACTTTTGGATGAATATCCGCAGTTTATCGAATTTAGCGGCCAGATTAAAAACATCCGGGATGAATACAATAAATATAAGCGACAAAAATCCCTGCTCGATTACGACGATCTTTTGGTTTACTTAAAAAACCTGCTGACTCATCAGGAGTCAGTGCGCCAGGCTTTAGGCGCGAAATATAAATACATTATGGTTGACGAGTACCAGGATACGAATAAGTTACAGGCACATATTGCCTGTTTACTGGCCGCCGACCATAAGAATTTGATGGTAGTTGGCGACGATGCCCAAAGTATTTATTCTTTCCGCGGGGCAAATTTTAAAAATATTATCGATTTCCCCCGGATATTTAAGGGCGCTAAAATCATCACCTTGGAAGAGAATTACCGTTCTACCCAGCCGATCTTGAATTTAACCAATGCCGTAATCGCCCAAGCCAAGGAAAAATTCGAGAAAAATCTCTATACCAAAAAACAAGAAGGGAATTTGCCGGTTTTTATCGATTGCCCCGATGACCATGCGCAATCCGTCTGGGTGGCCGAAAAAATTTTGGAGTTGCAAGAAGAAGGCCTGGCTTTAAAAGATATCGCCGTACTGTTTCGTTCCGGATGGCATTCTAATGATTTAGAAATTGAATTAGCCAGCCGCAATATTCCTTTTGCCAAATACGGCGGGCAAAAATTCGTTGAAGCCGCGCATATTAAAGATTTGGTAAGTTATTTGAGGATTGTTTATAACAGCCACGATCAGGTCAGTTGGCTGCGCGCGTTGCTTTTAATCCCCAAAATCGGGCCGAAAACCGCAGCGAAAATTATGGAGGCCTTGGCTGATCCCGTAAAGCTAGCGCCATTAAAGCGCAACAATGAAGAGCTGGAAAATTTGTTTAAATTACTGCAGGAGGCGGACTCTCAACGCGATGTTCCGGCTAAACTAATCGAGAAATTTTTTGATTACTACCAGCCTTTATTAAAAAACAAGTATGATGATTTTAATAAACGCTTAAACGATCTAGACTCTCTTTTACGGATTGCCCAGCGCTATAAAACTTGCGAACAGTTTTTAGTCGACCTGGCCCTGGAGCCGCCGGAGAGGATGGTGGTGGAGGCCACCCGGCAGGATAAAGACGATTTTCCGCTTACCCTTTCGACGATCCATTCGGCTAAAGGCTTAGAATGGCATACCGTATTTATTATTTATGTCGCCGAAGGACATTTGCCTTCGTATCTATCGCTGGAGACAGAGGAACGGGTGGAAGAGGAGCGCCGCTTGTTTTATGTCGCGGCCACCCGCGCGAAAAGCAACCTATTCCTATTAAAACCGCATATCGACCGTTCGCCACGAAGTTTTATGGATGGAGGGGGTTCGGTTTTTACCCGAGTTTCTCGTTTTCTGGAAGAACCAAAATTGTTAGGCAAGTTCGTAGAGGTGCAAGGCAGCGGCGTAGCTGATGAGTGGGATCTGCTGGGGCTGGAGGATATTTTAGGAGAGCGCTCCTGCAGGGATAAAGAATTTTTAGAAACCCTGGATGAATATTTTCGTGAGGATTGACCGAGACATCTTCCTTTTTGCCTTGAGCTGGGATTAAAAGTATGTTAGAATTTCAACTATGATTATTAGTAAACAAAAATCACCAGAGGAGATCTTATGCTCCCTTGAAGGTTACGGCCGGGTATTTTTAGTCGGCTGCGGGGAATGTGCCACTGCCTGCCAGAGCGGAGGAGAAGCGCAGGTAGCCCAGCTGAGCAAATTGCTTGCGCAGGCGGGTAAGACGATTACCGGTACCTGTGTGCCTTCGGCGCCTTGCATCGCTGCGAAACTTAAAGCCGAAATGGCTAAGTACCTAAATGCTGTGCGCCAAGCAGAGGCAGTTTTGGTTTTAGCCTGCGGATTGGGGGTGCAGTCATTTAAGGACAATGATCGCTTTGGTTTAGTGGTTTTACCGGCTTGCGATTCCTTGTTCGGTGCGGTGATGGATGCCCAGGGTAACTTTTTTGAAAAGTGTTCAATGTGTTCGGAGTGCGTTTTGGCATTGACCGCTGGCATCTGTCCGGTTACCCTTTGCCCCAAGGGCCTGCAAAACGGGCCTTGCGGCGGAGTTAACCAGGGTAAGTGCGAAGTGGATAGTCAGAAGGATTGTGCCTGGGTGTTGATTTACCAGGCGCTGGAAAAACAAAACAAATTAGAGCAGTTAAAGGTAATCCGTCAACCGAAAGATTTTAAAAAATCAACTAAGCCGCATAAGTTGATTTTAAAATAAATATGGCTGAACAACTTCCTTACAGTGAAAGAGTGATGGAGCATTTTACTAACCCGCGTAATGTCGGGGAAATTGCTGATGCCAGCGGAATTGGTACTGTCGGTAATCCTGTCTGCGGCGATGTGATGAAAATGTATTTAAAAATAGAGAAGGAAGTGATTGTAGATGTTAAATTTAAGACTTTTGGTTGCGGGGCGGCGGTAGCGACCAGCTCGATGGTTACCGAGATGGTAAAAGGTAAAACGATCAGCCAGGCCCTAGAGATTACTAATCAGGCAGTCGCGGAAGCCTTAGGAGGCCTGCCGCCTAAAAAAATGCATTGTTCGGTTTTGGCCGAAGAGGCGTTACGCTCGGCGCTGAAGGATTATTATAAAAAACAGGGTCAGCCGGTGCCTTTTGAAGACAAAGGGCATACCCATGAAGGTGAAGCCTGTTTGTAGGTTGGTTATGTTGACAAAAGCCCGGATACGTAGTAAAATCCTTTTAAGATTAAAAACTCAGAAGGAGGAAGACCGCAACCGAAAAAGTAAGCTGATTACGCATAAACTTTTAAGGAATAAGGTTTTTAAAAAGGCCAAGATAGTGATGTTTTACATCGCTTTCGGGGGTGAAGTAAATACTGAAGAAATGATTAGGGAAGCCCAAAAAACCGGTAAGCTTATTTGTGTGCCGGTTTGCAGAAAAGATAGAGAAACTATGCAGCCAGCCATATTAGAAGATCACGCTAAATTAATCAAAGGGCCTTACGGAGTGCTTGAGCCAGCCACGCGGGCGCACGTTGAGCCAAAAGACCTGGATCTGGTAATTGTCCCCGGGGTTGCTTTTGATAAAAAAGGCAACCGTTTAGGTAGAGGCAAAGGCTGTTACGACCGTTTCCTCTGTTCGCTTTCTGAAAAGACCGCATCTATCGGTCTGGCTTTTGATTTCCAGATTCTCCCCCTAGTCCCCACCGCCTGCCACGATGTAAGCGTCAAGCAAGTTATCTTTCCCTAGAACTCCTAGAGTAGTTAAAAATAGTCCAGCAAGGTTAAAGGGAGGAAAGAACAATGATTCTCAATATATTAGTGCCCATATTTGTCGGCCTGGTGGCAGTTTACTGCGGATATTTCTTACGTAGATACGTCGCCGAAAAAAGAATAAAAAACGCCGAAGCGCAGGCTGAACATATTCTGGAACAGGCCAAAAAAGATGTTTTGGATAAACGTCGGGAGGCGGAGCTTGAAGCGAAGGATCTTTTGTATCGGATGCGGCAGGATTTTGAGCGGGAAACTAAAGACCGCAAGCAGGAGATTGTTAATTCGGAAAAACGCCTGACCCAAAAGGAAGAAAATATCGACCGCCGGATCGATTTGGTCGAAAAGAAAGAAAAAGAATTTGAATTGCGTAACGATACCTTAAAGAAACATGAAGAGTCTTTGAAGTCCAAAGATGCCCAGCTGCATGCTCTTATCGGTGAAGAAAAGGAGCGCCTGCAAAAGATTTCTTCTTTATCGGCAGAGGAAGCTAAACAGATTCTTTTAAGCCGCCTCAATGAGGAATTGAATAATGAAAAGGCGGTATTCATCCGGCGCCAGGAGGAGGAGGTGCGCAGTACAGCCGATAAAAAAGCCCGCGAGATTATTAGCCTGGCGATTCAGCGTTGCGCGGCGGAGCATACGGTTGAATCCACGGTCAGCGTAGTAACTTTACCGAATGACGAAATGAAAGGCAGAATTATCGGCCGGGAAGGAAGGAACAT
>JAGVOR010000092.1 GCA_020052635.1 Candidatus Omnitrophota bacterium | reverse complement strand
TTGCCCGCCGTTGGCGATTACGGAGATAGCGCTGGCCAGCTGTAAAGCGGTTACCCCAACCTCATGGCCCATGGGAATCGAAGTAATCGAGGTTTTCGACCACTGGCGTAGTGGCTGTACGACTCCCGAAATCTCCCCTGACAAATCAATCCCTAATTTAGACCCGAACCCAAATTCTTTAATATATTGATAGAGTTTATCCTCGCCTAAAAGCTGGGCGATTTTAACCGTACCGATATTACTTGACTCCTCGATCACCTGACGAAAAGTCAGCCGGCCATGCGGACGGTGATCATGCAGAATCCGGCCGCCGACCTTATAAGAACCATTTTCACAGAAAAACACATCTTCCTCCCTAACCCGTTTCTCTTCCAGGGCCGCGGCGGCCGTAACAATCTTAAATACTGAACCGGGTTCAAACAGATCGCAAATCGAGCGGTTACGGAAGGCATCTTTACTTACCCCGGAATGATTATTTAAATCGTAGGTCGGCCGGTTAGTCATCGCCAGGATCCTGCCGGTATGAGGGTCCATCACGATAATGCTCGCTCCCTTGGCATTATATTTTTTGAACGCTTTATCTAATTCCCTTTCGGCGATATACTGAACAACCTCATCGATGGTCAACACTAAATCCAAACCGTCAACCGGCAGAACCATCTTTTCCCAAATATCCAGTTTTTTTAAACGCGCATCGCGTAAAAAAACCGCCCAACCGGGTGTACCTTTAAGATAATTATCATATCCTCTCTCTACCCCCTCCAAACCGATATTGTCCATACCGCTAAAACCGATAATATGGCTGGAGAGATAACTGTTAGGATAAATACGTTTAGTTTCTTTGACAAAACCTAATCCTTTAAGGTTAAGCTTTTTAATCATTTGCGCCTTGTCCGGCGGTAGTTTACGCGCCAGCCAAATGAAGGATTTTTTCCGGTTTAACCTGTCCCAGAGATAGCTGCGTTCTACTCCCAGTATCGGCTGGATCTGATTGATGACCGCTTCTTTATTTTTGATCACATTCGGCACGGCATACAAAGAATCCATGGAGAGATTAAAAGCCTGGGCCTTAAGGTTAATATCATAAATTGTCCCCCTGCGGGGTTCGAGTTCCACAAATTGATTATGTTGTTTCTTGGCAATTGAGGTGAGATACGCGGAGCGGAAAAATTGGATAAACAGCAGGCGGCAAACACAAAGCAGAAGGAAAATAAAAAAAACCAAAAATACCGCCTCGCACCTCTGGCGATAATTACTGATATACACTAGTCTTCCTTAAGGAATAATAAATATTAGGGGTTAACTGTTTTTGCCTGAGCTTCCCGGTTCAAACTGAAAATCCGCGCGAATAAACCTTCTGAGGCGGAACCCTGATTAGATATTTTTAACCCGCCCGAAGATGCAACCACTTTGACAAAACGGTAATGATCCGGCATTTGAAAATCATCGCTGCTGTTAAGACTGGTGCCGATATTTACCAAAGAGGAACTTTTGTTAATATTGTACCTTAAAGCGGTATTCTGGTCCATTAATTCCGTATAAATTGTCTGCTTCTTCTGCCCTAAATAGGCCAGGCGGAAGATCTCGCTTTGCTGATAAACATAGAGCACCGAAAAAGAGGTAACAAACACCACGACTGAAAAAAACTTGGTCAGCTTCATATTTTTTATGCCCTTTCCGCGACCCTGAACTTAGAGCTACGGCTAGAAGGATTAACTTCTATTTCTTTCGGGCTCGGAGTCAGGGGCTTAGCGGTAATAATATTAATTAATCCGTCGTATTTGAGAGCCCGGAACGTATGTTTAATCGCCCGGTCTTCTAAAGAATGAAAAGAAATAACACATATTCTAGCCTGCTTTCTTAAAATATCAACGGCTTTTTTAACCGTACTTTCCAGGATTTCTAATTCCCGGTTTACGGCGATACGTACAGCCTGAAAGGTGCGAGTCGCCGGGTGAATCCGATAATAACTGCGCCGGTAACGCTGCGGAATTGCCCGGATTACCAAATTCGCCAGTTGCTTGGTTGTGGCGATCGGCTCATTTCTGCGCTCCTGCACTAAAAGGTGCGCAATCCGGTTATGCCAACGCTCCTGGCCGAAATTCCAAAGCAGCTGAGAAATCTCATTCTCATTGAGATTATTCACTAAATCGTAGGCTGAAATATAACTGCTTTTATCCAGGCGCATATCCAAAGGGCCTTCCTCCTGAAAACTAAAACCGCGCTGTGCATCAGCCAACTGATAACTGGAAATCCCTAAATCAAAAATAATACCGTCAATCTCTTTGATCCCTGAGCTTGCCAGAATTTGATCAAGATCCGCGAAATTTGCATGCACAAACTCGGTGCTGGCTTTAAATTCCGCTAATCTTTCTTTACAAATCGCCAAAGAATTTTCATCCCGGTCAATACCTACCAGCCTGCCTCCGGGAGCAATGCGGCGCAGAATCTGTGCGGCATGCCCGCCGGTTCCCAGTGTCGCATCCACAATTGTTTGGCCGGGCTGTGGATTTAAAAATTCCAGCACTTCTTTCAACATTACCGGAACGTGCAACTTCTCTATTTGCATTTATACATCCATTAATTTTTCGGCAATTTCTTCAAAAGACTGACGGCTGTTAGCGTAAAAATCATGCCATAAATTTTTGCCCCAAATCTCAATCCGGTTAGAAACGCCCACAATAATTACGTCTTTCTTTATCTCAGCAAAATCTTTAAGGTATTGAGGAAGAAGAATTCTGCCCTGTTTATCCGGGCTGACATCCACCGCCCCGCTGAAGAGCAAACGGTTAAAAGTACGTGATTGCGCTTTAGTAAAAGACATGGCTTTGAATTTATTCTCCTGAGAACGCCATTCCTCTTCGGAAAACATGAATAAACACTTATCCAAACCGCGGGTGACGAAAAATTTTTCCACGAATTGGCTTTTAGCGACTTCGCGGAATTTGGCAGGCAGAATCAACCGCCCTTTACGGTCTATCGAATGTTCGAACTCTCCGTAGAACATTTTATTCTTCCTTCCACTTTACTCCACTTTTAACCACTGATGTACCAAGTATAGAGAAAATACTCTACTTTGTCAAGCAAAAAATTCCCTAACTTACGTAAATACAATAAATTGTGGATAGTGGAGGAAAAATAACTAGCGGTGGTGGTATTTCAGGATAAGATTA
>JAGVOR010000176.1 GCA_020052635.1 Candidatus Omnitrophota bacterium | reverse complement strand
TTTTAGTCATCCGGGGGCCATCGGGTGCCGGTAAATCGACTTTGCTGCATATTTTAGGCGGTTTGGATAATCCGAGCAAAGGCAAAGTCCTTTTCCGGGGGCAGGATATTTACAGCCTGGATGAAAATAGGCGCTGTGACTTTCGTAATCGCAAGATAGGTTTTGTTTTTCAATTTTTTCATCTTTTACCCGAATTAAGCGCTTGGGAGAATGTAACCCTGCCGGGAATTTTAAAATCCTGGTGGGAAGCCAAAAACAGCCGCAGCCAAGCGCTCGAACTTTTAGAAAAATTAGGATTATCCGACAGGATTAAACATAAGCCGAAGGCTTTAAGCGGCGGGGAGCAGCAGAGAGTGGCGATCGCCCGGGCGTTGATTAATTGCCCTGAGCTTTTGCTTTGCGATGAGCCGACCGGTAATTTAGATTCCGAGAACGGCCAAAAGATTCTGCAGCTTTTGGCTGATTTGAACCGGAGCCGTAAAATCACGGTGGTGATGGTGACGCATGATCAGGAGATTGCCGCTCGTGCGAGCCGGGTTATGCATTTGAAAGACGGACAGATTGTAAATTAATTGCAACACCCGACGTTTATGCGGAATTACGTCGGTGTACCCTTGCGGGTAAACATGCGACGCTTATCGGTATCACCCAGCGTTTATAGGAATTACGTTGGTGTGGCCTTGTGGCCTATGCGTCGGTTCACCCGGAAGGGTGACACCTGGCCTGTCCGATAGGCCAGGGTGGATAGCCCTTGTGGGCAGCGCCCGGCCTTAAAGGATCGGCCGGCGTATCCTTATGGATAAGGAGGAATAATGAAGATTTACATCAACGGAAAATTTTATGACAAAGATCATGCCAAGGTTTCCGTGTTTGACCATGGCCTGCTTTACGGTGACGGTGTTTTTGAGGGTATCCGTTCTTATAACCGGCGGGTATTTAAATTGAGCGAGCATATCGACCGGCTCTTGGAGTCTGCCAAGAGCATCATGTTAAAGATGCCCTGGAGCAAAGAACAGCTGATTAAGGCGGTTACTCAAACCCTGAAAGTCAATCAATTAGACAATGCTTATATCCGCCTGGTGGTTACCCGCGGAGCAGGTGATTTAGGCCTTGATCCGCGTAAATGTACTCAGGGGCCGACAATTATTGTGATTGCCGATAAGATTGCTTTGTATCCGCAGCAGCTTTACCGCGAAGGATTAACCATCGTGACTGTGCCGACGGTACGCAATCTTCCGGAGGCGCTTAATCCGCAGATCAAGTCTTTAAATTATTTGAATAATATTCTGGCTAAGATCGAGGCGGCTAATGCCGGCTGCGATGAGGCGATCATGCTGGATTCCTTAGGTTATGTCGCCGAATGCACCGGAGATAATATTTTCGTGGTTAAAAACGGCCACCTTTATACGCCGCCGCAGTGCATGGGGACTTTACGCGGGATTACCCGTGATTCTATTTTAGAGATTGCCCGCAAGAATAAAATTTCGGCGCATGAACATGTGATTACGCGCCATGAAGTTTATATTTCGGATGAGTGTTTTCTTACCGGTACCGCTGCCGAAATCATCCCCGTAGTCAAGGTGGATGGCCGACTGATCGGCCGGGGCAAGCCGGGTAAACTTACCGCTGTGCTGATGAAGAAATTCAAAGCATTAACCGCTAAAAATGGAGTAAAATACTAATGCTTTGCGATGTCTGCGGTAAAAATCCGGCTACCGTGCACCTGACGGAAATTATCGATGAACAGATGAATGAGCTGCATTTGTGCGAAGAGTGCGCGCGCCACAAGAGCGCGGCAATGGAGCAACAGTTCGGTTTAAGCGATCTTTTGGCCGGGATGGCGGATTTTGAGAAACATCCCAATAAAGAAGAGGAGGCGGTGGCGGTTAAATGCCCGGCCTGCGGTTTGTCTTACGCGGATTTTAAAAAGATCGGGCGCCTCGGTTGCGGTAATTGTTACAATGTTTTCCGCAAATACCTTGCCCCTTTGTTAAAACGTATCCACGGCTCAAGCCAGCATATCGGTAAAAATCCTCTTCAGGCTAAAGTTAGCGCGGCTAAACCCGTGAAAAAGAAAGCCGGTCTGGCGGAGCTAAAGAGCCAATTGCAGAAAGCTATTCTAGCCGAGGCTTTTGAAGAGGCGGCCAGCCTGCGGGATCAGATTAAGGAACTGGAAACTAAAAAGGAAAAAGAATAAATGCAGATTAATGATTTGATTAACCATACCAGCGAATGGCTTAAAGGCACCGGCCCGCATTCGGATGTGGTGATTTCCAGCCGGATCCGCCTGGCCCGGAACCTGAATAAATTCCCGTTTCCGCATTGGGCATCCAAGGTGCAGCTAAACGGGATTCTGGAAAAGTGCAGTCAGGCGATGGAAAAAGTAGATTTGCTCAAAGATGCGACTTGGTTTATCCTGGCAGAACTTGACAGTATCGATAAACAGCTTTTAGTGGAGCGGCATTTAATGTCGATTGAGCATACGCAAAAGACCGAGCAAAAAGCGGTACTGGTCAACAATGAAGAAAATATCGCCGTGATGATCAATGAAGAGGACCATTTGCGTATTCAGTTGATGCAGTCGGGATTTAACCTGTTTGAGGCCTGGGAGATTATTAATGGCATCGACGATGCTTTAGCTAAGCTTTTGGATTATGCTTACCTGGAAGATTTCGGTTACTTGACCGCCTGCCCGACCAATACCGGCACCGGGATGCGCGGGAGCGTAATGCTGCATTTGCCGGCATTAGTGATGAGCCGGCAGATTGAACGGGTGCTGGCGGCAATCGCCAAATTAAGCTTTACCACCCGCGGCCTTTACGGCGAAGGTACGCAGGCCAGCGGAAATTTCTTTCAGATTTCCAATCAAGTTTCTTTGGGGCACAGTGAAAACGAAATTATCGAAAATATCAACGGCCTGATCCGCCAGATCATTGAGCAGGAGGCGCAAGCCCGCCAGATTATGCTGACAAAAAACAAAGAGATCTTGGAGGACAGGATTAACCGTTCGCTGGGTATATTAAAGAGCGCCCGGATTATTACCAGCCAGGAGACGATCGAGCTATTGTCAATGGTACGCTTAGGCAGCGACTTGGGGATGATTGAAGATATTGACCGGCGTACGATTAATGAACTTTTTATTATTACGCAGCCGGCGCATTTGCAGAAAATAGAAAATGTTAAGCTTTCAAGCGATCAGCGGGATTTAAAAAGAGCGGAATTAATTAGAAAGAAATTAAATTTAGTGAGTTAAAGATTCATTAAATACCCGATTCTTAAAATAAAGGGTATAAATTCGTGCATTGAGTTACGAACACTATCGTGTTCGTAACTCAAGCACTCATTTAAGGGGTGATTTATGTTTAATCGTTTTACGGAAAGAGCAAGAAAAGTCATTATTTTAGCTAAAGAAGAAGCCCGGCGTTTTAATCACGATTATATCGGTACCGAACATATACTTTTAGGTTTAATCCGCGAAGGGGAAGGTGTAGCGGCAGCGGTGCTGCAGAAGCTTGAGGTTTCCTTGGAGAATATCCGCTTAGAGATAGAAAAATTAGTCCAGCCCGGGCCGGCCACGCAGATTATCGGGGATATTCCCTTTACTCCGCGGGCAAAAAAAGCTTTGGAGCTGGCGGCAGAGGAGGCCCGTTCCCTGGGGCATAATTATATCGGTACCGAACATATACTTTTAGGTTTAATCCGCGAAGGGGAAGGTATTGCATCGCAGGTATTATTGAATTTAGGCATGGATTTAAATTCTGTGCGCAATGAAGTAATGAGCCTTTTGGGCTCGGCTTTGCCGGGGATGAGCCCGCAAGGCGGTGCGCAAGGCGCAAAATCCAAAACCCCGGCGCTGGATGCTTTCGGCAGGGACCTCACTGCCCTGGCCCGTGAAAATAAGCTGGATCCGGTGATCGACCGGACCCAGGAGATTGAACGGGTGGTTCAGATTTTAAGCCGCCGGACCAAAAACAATCCGGTGCTTTTAGGCGAGGCCGGGGTCGGCAAAACCGCGATCGTCGAAGGGTTAGCCCAGTTGATCATCGCCGGTAATATCCCGGAGGTTTTAAGGGGCAAAAGAATCGTGGTTTTGGACCTGGCTTTAATGGTCGCCGGGACTAAATACCGCGGACAATTTGAAGAAAGAATCAAAGCGATTATGGAGGAGATCAAGCGTTCCCAGGATGTGATTATTTTTATCGATGAGTTGCATACTTTGGTGGGGGCAGGTGCCGCCGAAGGCGCGATTGACGCTTCTAATATTATGAAGCCGGCGCTCTCCCGCGGTGAGATGCAGTGTATCGGGGCCACCACGATCAATGAATACCGCAAATATATCGAAAAAGACGCGGCATTAGAGCGGCGGTTTCAAACGATTATGGTTGAACCGCCAACGGTAGAGCAGACGGTTGAGATTTTAAAGGGCTTAAGGGATAAATATGAGGCGCATCACCGGGTTACTTTTAAGGATGAAGCCCTGGAGGCTGCCGCTGTATTAAGCGACCGCTATATTACCGGCAGGTTTATGCCGGATAAGGCCATCGATT
>JAGVOR010000070.1 GCA_020052635.1 Candidatus Omnitrophota bacterium | reverse complement strand
TAAGCAAATTATGCGTTGATAAATAAACTAACGCGGAGTTACGCACACTATCGTGTGCGTAACTCAAGCACTCATTTAAGGGAGGAAACAGTTATGTCGGGTCATTCGAAATGGAAAACAAATAAGGGAAAGAAAGGTGTCGCCGACGCTAAGCGCGGGGCGATGTTTACTAAAATCATTAAAGAACTGGTGGTGGTAGCTAAGGCCGGCGGAGGTAATCCCGATACTAATCCCCGGTTGCGGGCAGTGATGCAGAAAGCCAAAGAAGCAAATATGCCATCGGATAACGTCAAGATGGCGATTAAAAGGGGTACCGGAGAATTGCCCGGGGTAGTTTATGAGGCGGTAATGTATGAGGCTTACGGCCCCGGAGGGGTGGCGATCTTAGTGGATTCGTTGACGGATAATAAAAACCGCACAACTGCCGAAATCCGTAACATTATGTCTAAAAAAGGCGGTAATATGGCCGGGGCCGGTGCAGTGAGCTGGATGTTTACGCAAAAAGGATATATCTCGGTAGGCAAAGAAAATATCAAAGAAGATGAATTGATGAATATTGTTTTGGATGCCGGAGCCGAGGATATGAAGCATGAAGATGAAACTTACGAGATCTATACGGCAGTTGCGGATCTGGAAAAGGTTAAGCAGGCGCTTACGGATAAAGGGATAAAATGGATCGATGCAGAACTGACCATGATTCCGTCTTCCACGATTAGGGTTACCGGTCATGAAGCTAAACAGGTTTTAGGATTAGTGGAAACCTTAGAAGATCATGACGATGTGCAGCAGGTTTATGCCAATTTTGATATCCCGGATGAAATTTTAGATGAGGTTGCTTCCGAGGAATGATTATTGCAGGAATCGATCCGGCCTTAACCGTCAGCGGCTACGGAGTTATTCAGACAACCGGCACATCCTTAAGCTTAGTGGAAGCCGGGATCATTAAGACGGTAGCCGCCACGGCGACCCCGCAACGGTTGGATAAAATATACCGCGGGGTGATTAAATTAGTTGAAGATACGGGCGCGGATTGTTTGGTTCTGGAAAAAATATATTCACACTACAAACATCCGGCAACTGCTTGTATCCTGGGTCAAGCCAGAGGGGTAATCTGTCTGGCGGCGCATACGGCAAAAATACCTCTTTTTGAATACTCGGCCACCCGGATCAAGAAAGCGATTGTCGGAAAAGGTTTGGCTTCTAAGGCGCAAGTACAAAGAATGGTTTCCCATGTCTTAGGATTAAAAACCCAGACTCCTTATTTAGATGTGACGGACGCTTTAGCTTTAGCTATCGCGCACAGTTATATCGTGAAGGTAAAATTATGATTTCCAGGATCAGCGGTAGAATTGCGGAAAAGGGCTCAAACTATTTAATCCTGGATCTAGGCGGCTTATGCTATGAGGTGCTTATCCCGGCCTGTGTAATGCAGAGTGTAGACAACGCCTGCGGCACAGACGGCAAAATTTCTCTTTTGACTTATCACTACTACCAGGTTGAACAGTCTAAGAGTGTGCCGATTTTAATCGGTTTTTTAAATCCTGTGGAAAAAGATTTTTTTGAAATCTTTATTACGGTTTCCGGGATCGGTCCGCGGGCAGCTTTAAAGGCGTTGAATAAGCCGATCTCTTTGATTGCTAAGGCGATTGATGAGGGGGATCTGGTTTCTTTAAAATCGCTTCCGGGAATCGGAGAACAAAGAGCTAGAGAAATTGTGGCTAAGCTGCAGAATAAAGTAGGCAAGTTTGGGCTGATCCAGGATAGCGCGATAGAGGAAAAGAACGTGAACAAAAACATCTCTGATGAGGCGCTGGATGTTTTATTGCAGCTTGAATATAAGAAAAACGAAGCTCAAAGAATGATCCGTAAGGTTTTAGAGATTAACCCGCACGTTAATTCAACCGAAGAATTGTTAAATTTAGTTTATAAACAAAAAAGGGCGGGGTAGAAAAACATGGAAGAAAATAACCTTAAGTCAGCGATCGAAGCTTTAATTTTCGCCTCCGAGAAGCCGATTACTACGGAGCAGATTAAAAAGGTCCTGGGGGATCTGGATGCCCCTACGATTAACCGGATGATTACCGCCTTGAAAAACGAATATGAAGTTCAGAACCGGGGGGTCAGGCTGATTGAAATCGCCGGAGGCTATCAAATGGCCACCAGCAGCAACTTTGCCCCGTTCTTAAAGAAACTTTTTAAGAACCGTTACAGTGAAAAGCTTTCCCGGCCGGCTCTT
Source organism: Candidatus Omnitrophota bacterium (assembly GCA_020052635.1). Classification (GTDB taxonomy): domain Bacteria; phylum Omnitrophota; class Gorgyraeia; order Gygaellales; family Profunditerraquicolaceae; genus UBA6249. Next base: position 1,298 of record JAGVOR010000070.1, on the reverse strand, counting down.
GAGTCGCTGGCGATTATCGCTTATAAACAGCCGCTGACTAAAGCTGAGATTGAATCATTGCGTAATGTCAACGTTGATGGAGTAATGAAAAGCCTGCTGGATAAAAATCTAATCCGTATTTGCGGCAGAAAAAAAGTTCCCGGCCGGCCATTTGTTTTCGGTACGACCCGTGAATTTCTTGAGCATTTTGGCTTAAAATCCCTGGCGGATTTGCCGAAAATGGAGGATTTTACGGATTTGGCTCAGCAACACGAGCAGGCAGCTGAGGAGATTGAACCGGTTGATCCTAATGACCTGGAGGCTAAAGATGAGTCTGCAAAGATTGCGTAAGAAGATCGATCTGCTGGATAAAAAAATAATCGCTTTATTAAATTTACGTGCCCAAACCACCAAGGTGATCGGTAAGATCAAAATCAAGCATGGTAAATATGTATATGTGCCGGAGAGGGAGATGCAGGTTTTAAACCGGCTTGCCAACTTAAATCAAGGGCCTCTAAGCGCCGCGGCGCTTGAGGCAATTTACCGGGAGATAATGTCTGCCAGCCTGGCGTTGGAAAAATCGTTAAAAATCGCCTACCTGGGCCCGCAAGCAAGTTTTACTAACCTGGCAGCGATTAAAAAATTCGGCTCCCAGGTAAGTTATGTTGCCTGTAACAGTATCTCTGAGGTTTTTGGTGAGGTTGAAAAAGACAGCGCGGATTACGGAGTGGTACCGATCGAGAATTCGATCGAGGGGGCGGTTAGCCATACGCTGGATGTTTTTGTGGATTCGGATTTAAAAATCTGTTCACAGATTATTCTTGAGGTTACGCATAATCTGCTGGCTAATTGTTCTCCCAGCAGGATTCGTTATATATATTCTAATCCGCAGGTATTCGGCCAATGCCGGATTTGGCTGCAAAAAAATTTGCCCGCTGCCCAATTGATCGATGTGTCCAGTACTACCCGCGCTGCGGAATTGGCTAAGCAAGAAAGAAACAGCGCCGCGATTGCTTCGCTGCTGGCTTCTAAAGTTTATGGGTTAAAGGTAGTCTCAAGCGGTATTCAGGACTGTGCCCACAATATGACCCGTTTTTTAGTCGTGGGTAAAAATGTAGCTTCCCGCACCGGTAAAGATAAGACCAGCTTATTTTTTTCGGTCAAAGACCGGGTAGGCGCTTTATATGAAATGCTTTTGCCTTTTCGTAAATACGGGGTTAATCTCACTAAGATTGAATCGCGGCCGTCTAAAAGAAAAGCCTGGGAGTACTATTTTTTCGTGGATCTCCTGGGGCATCAGGATGGTGCTTTAATTAAGC
>JAGVOR010000093.1 GCA_020052635.1 Candidatus Omnitrophota bacterium | reverse complement strand
GGGCTACCCGGGAATGCGCGATATCTCCGACTATCGCCACATTTAAACCTTTAATCTTACCGAGCTTTTCTTTTAAAGTAAAAATATCCAGTAAAGCCTGCGTAGGATGTTCATGCCAGCCGTCTCCGGCATTAATCACGCTGATCTCTAAAGAGCGGGCGAGAATATTAGCCGCCCCCGAACAATTATGCCGCATAATAATGATATCGGCTTTAAGTGCCTGGATGTTTTTTCCGGTATCAATCAAAGTTTCCCCTTTGCGAACACTGGAGGTTTCCGTAGCGATATTAATTACATCGGCAGAAAGCCTTTTAGCCGCCACCTCAAAAGAAACGCGGGTCCGCGTGGAAGGCTCATAAAACAGGTTGACTGCGGTTTTACCGCGCAGGGCGGGCACTTTTTTAATTTCACGGGTGGAAACTTCTTTAAACGACTCCGCCGTTTCCAGAATCAACTCTAGTTCTTCCCCGGTTAAATATTCAAGCCCTAAAAGATCCTTCTTGTTCCACACCATTACTCTTTCTCCGCAATTACGACTTCATCTTTACCGTCAGTTTCCTTAAGGCGCACCTCGACCGACTCTTTTTTAGAAGTAGGAATATTTTTCCCGACGCAATCCGCCCGGATCGGCAGCTCCCGGTGGCCGCGATCGACTAATACCGCCAGCTGAATGGTCTTGGGCCGGCCAAAATCAATCAGCGCATCCAGCGCCGCCCGGATCGTGCGTCCGGTATACAACACATCATCCACCAAAACCAAATTTTTATCGTTAATATCGAAATCGATCTCCGTCTTACGCACCAAAGGCTGCCCGGAGGCTAAAGCTAAATCATCCCGATATAAAGTAATATCTAACGACCCGGTCAAAACTTCGATCCCTTCAATCTGCTTAATTTGCCGGGCAATACGCTGGGCAATATAGACTCCCCGATTACGGATACCGATCACACAGAGCCCGGCACCTCCTTTGTTCTTCTCGATAATTTCATGGGAGATGCGCATGATCGCCCGGCTCATGCCTTCCTGATCTAAAATTTTAGCTTTTTCTTTCATCGCTCTACCCGAATAATCTACGCTCGCCTGGCGGCGACAACAAAAAACCCAACCATGCTTTTTTTGGTTGGGTAAAATTGGCTATGCGTAGTTTCTGTCTCATTTTTATACCTTGCCGGCTTCTCTGAGCCGGGCTTAAAGGTGGATTTGCTTAAGTATACCATTGCTTGTCTCTTTGTCAAGATTAAATTACAACCACAAATTCCCCCCGCGGTTTCAATTTAGCCAGCTTCTCCCGAATACTTTGGGGGGTCCCCCGTAAAACTTCCTCAAATTTCTTAGTCAACTCCCGGGCCACGGTAATCTCCCGCTCCCCCAAGACCGCTGCGATATCTTCAAGGCTGGCCAAAATGCGGTGGCAGGATTCATAAAAAACCATGGTGCAGGCATAACCTTTAAGCTTTTCCAGCTGATTTTTGCGCGCCCCGGACCGCTGGGGCAAAAAACCTCCAAAACAAAATTCATGTGCCGGACGGCCGGATAATACCAGCGCATTTACCAGGGCCAGGGCCCCCGGAAGATATGTCATTTCTAGATTATGCTGGATGGCCAAATTAATTAAATTATATCCGGGATCTAAAATGCCCGGGGTGCCGGCATCCGAAACCAAAGCGATATTTTTACCCGCTTTTAATAGTCCCAACAGATAATTGCCCTTGGCAAAACGGTTATGCTGAAAAAAACTGGTAGTCGGAGTTTTAATCTGGTAGTGTTCTAATAGAATTTTAGTATGGCGGGTATCTTCACAGGCAATCAGGTCTACTGTGGATAAAACCTCAACCGCCCGGTAAGTAATGTCCTTTAAATTTCCAATGGGGGTGGCAACGATATAAAGCATTATTCTACGGTAACAGACTTGGCCAAATTACGGGGCTGGTCCACATCACAGCCGCGCTTAACCGCAATATGATAAGCCATTAATTGTAAAGGCAGCGCCACTAACAGCGGAGAAAAAACTTCTTCGGTTGAGGGTACGTAAATTACTTCCCGGGTTAATTCCCGGATCTCTGCATCCCCGGCGGTGGCCACGGCGATAATTTTGCCTTTACGGGAGCGGATCTCTTGAATATTAGAGACCATTTTGTCATAAACTTTGGAGGCGGGTACGATACAGACTACAGCCCGGTATTCATCAATTAACGCAATCGGGCCATGTTTCATTTCCCCTGCGGCATACCCTTCCGCCGGAATATAAGAAATTTCTTTAAGTTTTAGCGCCCCTTCTAAAGCGGAGGGGTAATTTACGTTTCTGCCTAAATACAAAAACGAACCTAAATGCGAGTGCTTGCGGGCAAGCGTTGCGATTTTTTGCTGTTGCTTTAAAATTTGAATCTGGTATTGAGGAATTTTACATAACTCGCTCAGTAACTTATTAATTCTGGCGCTGAATAAAACTCCCTTGATCTGCGCTAAATAAAATGTAAACAGGTACAAGGCTGCCAGTTGGGCGGTATAAGCCTTGGTAGAAGCCACCCCAATCTCCGGGCCGGCATGCGTGTAGATTACCCCGTCGGACTCCCGGGTCAGCGTCGAACCTAAAACATTGCAGATCGCCAACACTTGGCAGCCGTGCCGCTTGGCTTCCCGGACCCCCGCCAGAGTATCGGCCGTCTCCCCGGATTGGCTAATCGCGATCACCAGGGTTTCCGGACTCAGCAGAAGATCCCGGTAGCGGAATTCACTGGAAACATCGATCTGGGTTGGCAGCTGGCAGAATGATTCCAGCACATATTTACCCACCAGGCCCGCATGATAAGCCGTGCCGCAGGCAACGATAAAAATATTCTTGATCTCTTTCAGTACTGTTTCCTGGATATTCTGCTCCTGAAAGAAAATTTTTCCGCTCTTCTTTTGAATACGGGAATTAATTAAGCTTTCCAGGATCCGGGGTTGCTCATTAATCTCCTTGAGCATAAAATGCGTAAAACCCCCTTTTTGGGCCTGGTCGATATCCCAACTGATATGCGTGATGGCCTTAAAAACGGTTTTGCCGTCAAGCGTACTGATTTTAAAATGCTCCTGGTCCAAAACCACCAATTCATTTTCATCCAAAAAAACCACTTCTTTCGTAAACCCTAAAACCGCCGGAACATCGGAGGCCAAAAAATTCTCACCCCGGCCCACGCCGATAATCAAAGGGCTCCCCCGGCGGGCGCCGACTAATTTGTTCGGTTCAAGTACCGAAATTACTCCGATCGCGAATGAGCCGACTAAAAGCTTAAGCGCCGCAGCCACTGCTTCCTCAAGCGGAACATTTTTATAAAATTTTTCGATTAAGTGCACGATTACTTCGGTATCCGTCTGGCTGCGAAAAAGATGCCCTTCTTTGCTTAATTGATTTTTAAGGATTTCATAATTTTCGATAATCCCGTTATGGACGACGGAAATTTGGCCGCGGCAATCAAGATGCGGATGAGCATTGGCCTGGTTGGGGGCGCCGTGTGTTGCCCAGCGGGTATGGGCAATGCCGACGTTACCGCTGAGGGGTTTAGCTTGAATTAATTTTTCTAAAGCACTGATTTTGCCGGGGATTTTTCTGACACCGATTGTTTTCTTACGGGAAAGAATTAATGCGATGCCGCTTGAATCATAGCCGCGGTATTCCAAACGCTTTAGGCCGGACAAAAGTACGGATTGGCCATCTTGAGCACCAATATATCCAACTATCCCGCACATGCGCACCCTCCTGTGTTTGCCGTAGGCAAGCACATTTAGCGAAATCCTGCGCAACCAAAGGCGCGGCAGGACTCAAGCATCTTTAAGTTTTTATCCAGCGAAGTCCCGTCGAGAATGCCGAACGTATCATGCGAGACGGGAAAGTACTTTAACGAAAATCAATGACCCTGACGGGATTTGAACCCGTGTCGAGAGCTTGAAAAGCTCTTGTCCTGGACCAGGCTAGACGACAGGGTCGGGTTTTATTCTTCTTCTTCAGCAATGACCGGGGCAACGCAGGAAACCCGGTCTTTATCCTGCAGCTTAATCAAACGGACTCCTTGGGAGGAGCGGCCGGTTTCCCGGATATCTTTCACCGCGCAGCGTAAAAATATTCCATTCTGAGTAATCACCATCAATCCGTCCTTATCGCTTACGGTTTTTAAGTTCACCGCTTCTCCGTTTTTTTCGGTAACCTTAATATTGATCACTCCTTTGCCGCCGCGGCTGGTCAGCCGGTATTCTTCTGTCGTCGTCCGCTTGGCAAACCCAAGTTCAGTCACGGTTAAAATGGTCGAGCCCTTTTGCGGCACAACCATATCAATCACTTCGTCCTTTTTCCCTAAAGAAACCGCGCGCACACCGTGTGCCCCGCGGCCCATATCCCGCACCTTCTCCTCCGAGAACCTGATCGCTTTACCCTGGCGGGTCCCGATCAACAGCTCCTGCTTTCCGTCAGTCATTTCCACGCCAATCAGGGCATCACCTTTATCCAGAGTAATCCCGATAATCCCGCCCTTGCGCGGATTACCGTAGGCATCCAGTTTGGTTTTCTTGATCTGACCCAGTTTGGTTACCATCACTAAAT
>JAGVOR010000118.1 GCA_020052635.1 Candidatus Omnitrophota bacterium | reverse complement strand
TTAAAAAAATACGGCTGTAAAAAACAAGGCTGGCAAAAAAGCTATACCGATCTTAAAGCTTTATACAGTCAGCTGCAGCCGCAAATTATCCGCTATCCGGTAGCCAATTACCTGCGTTTTGACCGGGTTTCCCAGCTGGCAACCGTAGCCATTGCCTTGGCGCTTTTTGACGCAAAAATCGCCTATAGCCGGGAGAAAAAACAGCCGATCGGTATTCTGGGCACCAATACCAACGGCGCCCTGGAGGCTAACCTGGCTTACTTTAACGATTACATTGCTAACGGCCGTACCTTAGCGCGCGGTAATCTTTTTATTTATACTTTGCCTTCCAGCTTTCTGGCGGAGGCGGCGATTCATTTCGGCTTAACCGCAAGCCTGCTCTACCTGAATTTTCCTGACAAGAACCAGGAGCAAGCTTCAAAGTTTGCTTTAAATATGCTTAAAACCGATAAACTCAAAACCCTGCTTTTAGTTAACGCTGACTCCAGGCAAGCTATCTGCTCGGTACTGCAAGGACCAAAATGAAACTAAAATTAATTTATCCTAAATGGCCTAAACTGAAGAATCAGCCGGAATTTAATCTGCCGCCGCACGGGCCGGTTTGTTTTGCCGCGGCCATCCCGGCTGAACATGAGCTTTCCTTTTGCGATGAGAATGTTGAGCCGCTGGATTTTGATCAGCCGGCGGATTTGATCTTTTTGTCGGTGATGCTCACCTGTCAGATGCCGCACGCCTGGGAGATTGCCGATACCTACCGGCAAAAAGGCAAAAAAGTAATTTTTGGCGGCATCGCCACCATGCTGCACCATGAAGAGACGCTTTTACATGCCGACAGCGTATTCTTAGGTGAAGCGGAAGGCAGGATGGAAGGCGTGATTACGGATTTTAAAAACGGTCAGTTAAAAAAAGTTTATAATTACCTGATGGATTTTCCCGACACTCATTTGATCGGCACTGCCCGCCGCCAGATCCTCAAACGCCATTTATATAATTTTCGCGGGGTGCAAATGGTGGACTTGGTGCATGCCTCCCGCGGCTGCCGGTTTAACTGTTTTCCCTGCTGCACCCCTTATTTAGGCGGCAGCAAATTCCGCCCCCGGCCGATCGACCTGGTGGTTAAGGAGCTGGAAAGCATCCCGAACAACCGGCTTTTTATCGTCGATAACTCACTTGCCCAGGATGACGCCTGGGAGAAGGAATTATTCAGGGCGATTGCCCCCCTAAAGAAAAAATGGGTTTCCCACCCGATCAAAGACACGGATGAAATCCTGGATTTAGCTGCTGCCGCCGGATGCTGGTATGTGTATCAGGCGGTAGTTGATACCTCCGAGCACATCCGCAGAAAGGTCAAGCGCCTGCAGGAAAGGGGGATCGGAGTAGAGGGGACAATCATCCTGGGGATGGATAACCACGATGAAGACTACATCAAGCGCTTAGTCGATTTTTTACTGGAAATTAAACTGGACCTGGCCGAATTCACTATCCTCACGCCTTTTGCGCATACTCCGATCAGGGCCCAGCTGGAAAAAGAAAACCGTATCCTGCATAATAACTGGATCGATTATACCGGAGGAGAGGTCGTCTTTAAGCCGGCCAAAATGAGTATTGACGCCTTAAATAAAATGTATGAGTACGCCTGGAACACTTTTTATGCGGATTACTCAAAAGAAGTGAAGATGGCTAAACTCTACCTGAAAGTGATCGAAAAGGAAAAAGCTGACGGCACCTACAGCGGCCCGCCTTTACGTAACCGCAGCAAATGGGGGAAAGGCCTGGAAAATAAATGAAATTCTTTTTGATCTCATCCAATATCGCTAACACCCCTTATTCGGTTTACCCTTTGGGTTTAAGCATGGTTGCCTCCAGCCTTAAAAACGCCCGGCACACGGTGGAACAGTTTGATTTCCTCGCCTCCGGGCGCTCCCTGGAAACGCTAGCCGCATCGCTTAAAAAATTTGCTCCCGATATTGTGGGAATCTCCATCCGCAACATCGATAATGTTAATTTACTTAACGAACAGCGCTATATTGACGCGGTGGGTGAGATTGTTGCGCAAATCCGCGCAGTAAGCCAGGCCAGGATAATTTTGGGCGGCTCGGGCTTCTCCATCATGCCGGAATTAATTTTAAAAAAAGTGGGCGCCGATTACGGGATTATGGGGGAAGGGGAGGCCTTAATCGTCAATTTTGCCAACCAGGCCCAATCCGGCAGCTGGCCTCAAGAAAAAATCATCCGTTCTGAGCCGGCCTTGCGCGAAAAAGAAATCCCTTCTGCCTGTTATGACCGCGCGATCATGAAATTTTACCTGCAAAGCGGCAATGTTGCCAGCGTTCAAACTAAACGCGGCTGTGTCCATAAATGCGTTTACTGCTCTTACCCGCTCCTGGAGGGGCCCGCGATCCGCACCCGCGATCCCCAGGCAGTCGTGGATGATATCGATAACTTAATTACCAATTACGGCGCCAAATACATTTTCTTTACCGACTCGGTATTTAACGACCCATCCGGCGATTACCTGAAAGTCCTGCGGGAAATGAAAAATCGCAAAATCAGCATCCCCTGGACGGCATTTTTCACTCCCCAAGGCCTGGATGATGCTGCGGTTGCCTTAATGCAGGAAACCGGCTTAAAGGCCGCGGAGATCGGCGCAGATGCCTGCTCGGATACGACTTTGAAAAAATTGGGTAAATCATTCACCTTTGAAGAGATTAACGCCTCTAATGCTTTATTCGCCAAATATAATATCGCCACTGCTCATTATTTCATGTTCGGCTGCCCCGGAGAGACTCAAGAAACAGTACTAGAGGGGATTGCGAATATTAAAAATTTGACTAAAACCGCCTCCTTTATTTTTATGGGGATTAGAATTCTCCCCGGCACACCGCTGGAAGAGATCGCTATCCAAGAAGGCTTGATCAAAAAAGGTCAGGAACTGCTTGAGCCGGTTTATTACATTGCTCCGGGCATTAACCGTCAGTGGCTTGAACAAACCCTCACCGAAGCCTTTAAGGGGATCCGCAACTGCGTTTTCCCGCCGGACGCCCTGGACTCCAGCCTTGCCTTTTTGCATAAATTAGGCTACTCCGGCTCCCTCTGGGAGATGCTCATTCCCGGTAATGCCAAACGCAACCGTAACACCCCGCGCTTAGTGGATGGCGCGGGTGTGCCCCCGCGGGCAAAAAAACAAAATGACTAAAATTACCGCCCTGCAAAACTCGGAGATCTGGTGCGTTATCCCGACCTTTAACAACCAGGATACCATTCAAGAGATTGCTTTAGGCTGCCGCCGGCACTTAACCCATGTCTTAGTCGTCGATGACGGTTCAACCCAAGCGGATCTGGGAGAATTATTCAAAGATACGGATATTCTCCTTTTAAAACACCCTAAGAACCTGGGCAAGGGCCAAGCGATCCGCACCGCCCTGAATTATATCTTAAAACAAGGCGCAAAATTCATGATTACCATCGATGCCGACGGCCAACATTACCCGCAGGATATCGAAAAATTCATTGCCGCGCTTGCCGATAACCAAACCGCGATCATTATCGGCTGCCGGGATTTTAAACAAAGCAGTATCCCCGCAAAAAGCCAGTTCGGCAGGTCCTTCTCAAACTTTTGGATCCGCTTAGAGACCGGCAGGATCGTGGAAGACTCACAAAGCGGATTCCGCGCTTATCCGGTGCAATATTTAAGTAAAATTAAAACCAGCGGAAACTATTATGACTTTGAAACGGAAATTCTCACCCGCGGCGCCTGGGCCGGATTGCAAATCAAAGAGGTACCGATTAATGTTTATTACCCGCAAGGGGATTTACGGGTCTCAAGCTTCCGCCCGATTATCGATAATTTAAGGATCAGTTTAATGCATCTGCGCCTGTTGGGCAGAAGGCTGCTGCCCCTACCGTACCCGAAAGTTACCGCGCCGCCAAAAACCGCCAAACCCCTGAATTTCCTGGTGCACCCGATAAAACTTTTAAATGATCTTTTAAAAGAAAATGCCACACCGCTTGGCCTGGCGATTTCAGCGGCAGTGGGGATTATTTTAGGGGCTTTACCGTTACTTTCCGTACATATGCTGACAATACTTTATGTCACTAACCGCCTGCATTTAAATAAAATCATGGCCTTAAGCATCCAGAACGTGTGCATGCCGCCCTTTGTGCCGATTGCCTGTATTGAGCTGGGGCATTTTATGCTTTATCGGAAATGGTTAACCGATATTTCCTGGCAAAGTACCCTGGGGTCACTGCCACAGAGGGTCTGGGAATGGCTGCTGGGCTCTTTGATTATCGCCCCGCTTTTAGGGGTAGTTGCCGGTGTGATCGTATATTTTAGCGCCCTGATCATTCAACGCCGGGCCAAACAAAATGCCGCAAGCTAAAATTGAAACTAAAAAACGGGGTAACCGCTTAGGTTTTTTCTGCTTTGAAATTTTACTGAAACTCGGCGGGGTAAAATTAGCCTACGCGCTGCTCTACCTGGTCTGCCTGCATTATCTGATCTTTGACCGCAAGGCAGTGGCCGGGGCGTTAAGTTACCTGCGGCGCAGGTTTCCCGCCAGCGGCTCTTTAAAATTACGCTTTGCGGTTTACCGGCTGTTTATCAGCCAAGGCAAACAGCTGATTGACCGGGCGGCGATTATGTCAGGAAAAAATTTATTCGACATACAACTGCAGGGATATGAGCAACTCAAGCCGCTGATTGAAGACAAAAATAACGGGTTTGTGCTTCTCACCTCGCATACCGGCAATTGGCAGGCGGCCCTGGCCGTTTTAAAAAAAATGAACCG
>JAGVOR010000089.1 GCA_020052635.1 Candidatus Omnitrophota bacterium | reverse complement strand
ATCTGGTGGGGGCACCGCCTGCCGGTTTATTATTGCAGAAATTGCCAGAGCAAAAATCCGGAGCGCGGGGTGGTCGTCGCTAAAATCAAACCGGATGCTTGCCCGCGCTGCGGGGCGACGGAATTGATTCAGGATGAGGATGTCCTGGATACCTGGTTTTCCAGCTGGCTTTGGCCGTTTGCAACCTTCTATTGGCCCAAGGAAAGTGCGGAGCTTAAATATTTCTATCCGACTTCGACTTTAGTTACCGCTCCGGAGATCATCTTTTTTTGGGTAGCCCGGATGATTATGGCAGGATTTGAATTTAAAAAAGAGATTCCTTTTAAGGATGTTTATATCCACGGTACGGTACGCGATACTAGCGGCAAAAAGATGTCTAAATCCCTGGGTAATGCGATCGACCCCCTGGAAATTATCGCTGAATACGGGACCGATGCCTTGCGCTTTAGCTTAATCTCGATTACCAGCCAGGGGCAGGATATTTATTTGTCCAAAGACAGGTTTGAGCAGGGAAGGAATTTTGCCAATAAAATCTGGAATGCCTCCCGGTTCATTTTGATGAATCTTAAGCCCGAAGAAGTTAAGGTTGATCTGTGCGTGTTCTTTAAAAATGAACAGCTGGATATCGCCAACCGCTGGATTTTAAGCCGCTTCTACGCTACGTTGAACAAAGTCAGCCAGGAGTTGGACAGTTATAAATTCAATGAGGCAGCCAACAGCCTGTATTCATTCTTCTGGCATGAGTTCTGCGATTGGTACCTGGAATTAATCAAACCTCAGATTGGCCAAAAACAGTCTCAAGTGGTCATGTATAAAGTGTTGGAGAAAACTTTGAGAATACTGCATCCTTTTATGCCTTTTATCTCTGAAGAGATCTGGCAGCGCCTGCCCGGTGCCCAAGGCTCGATTATGCTCCAGAGCTGGCCGCACCTGCAGAAAGAGTTAATTAACCGCAAGGATGAGTTGCAAATGGAGGCAGTCTTTGAATTAGTCAATACGGTGAGAAATATGCGCGCTGAACTGGAGGTTAACCCTGCCAGCCGGATCGATATCCAGCTGGCTTCAGTTAATACGCCAACCCGCCAGGCAATCGAATCGGTGACCGATTATATTAAAAATTTGGCTAAAATTAACAATTTAAACTTTAGCCACCAATATACCCCCAAGCCTAACCAGTATACAGTGTTACTCAAGGGGATGCATGTGGTTATGCCGTTGGAGGGAATCGTAGATGCAGCCCAACAACTTAAAAAAACCGAAATTAAAATGGAAAAATTAAAATCTGAGATCAAAAATAAAGAAGCAGCCCTGGTCAATAAGAATTTTATATCCAGGGCACCGGCCGAAATTGTTGAAACCGAAAAGGAAAAGCTAATCCAAATGCAGGAGGCACTTGGAAAGCTGGAGGTAATCAAAAATGGCCTGCGCTAAATATTTTTTATCTGAAGCTAAGCCCGGTCTCGACGCAAAGCAGGTAAAATCATTCATTATCCGTGCGCTCCAGGAGGATGTTGGATCAAAAGATATTACTACCGACGTAACCATTCCTAAAGAGGTCCCGATTAAAGCCAGAATCATTGCCCGGGAGGCTTGTATTCTTTGCGGTATTCAACTTGCCAGGGAAGTATTTAAATCCGTTGACCCTGCCTTAAAATTTACCCCGCTAGCCAAAGAGGGGAGCCGGATCAGGCCGCAGCAACCGCTAGCGGTTATCTCGGGAGCCGGCGCAAGCATCCTTACTGCCGAACGGGTAGCTTTGAACATACTTTCTTTCCTTTGCGCGGTTGCCACTAAAACTGATCGATTTGTCCGACAGATTAAACCTTTTAAAGCTAAAATTATCGATACGCGCAAAACCCTTCCCGGCTTAAGATTTCTGCAGAAATATGCTGTAAGAGTAGGCGGAGGTTATAACCATCGGATGCGCCTGGATGAGATGGTATTAATTAAAGATAACCACCAAAAAATCATGGGGGGACGTTTTAAAATTCTCAATCTGCCTAAAGGGTATAAAGTTGAAATCGAAGTCCAGAATTTAAAAGAATTTATCCGGGCACTTAGCTTCAGGCCCGACGTAGTTATGTTGGACAATATGAGTATTGCCGATATCCGTAAAGCGGTTAAAATCAAAACCCGCCTGAGAGCAAACTGCCAAACCTGTCTTTCCTTGCTGGAAGCCAGCGGGGGTATTCATTTAGCAAATGTAAAAAAATATGCCTCAACCGGTGTGGACCTCATTTCCATCGGGGAGCTTACCGACTCCGTAGAATCCGTAGATATCAGCCTGGATATTTGCTAAAATATTTATATGGATAAGTTTAAGCTTGTTTCCCGTTTCTCCCCGTGCGGCGACCAGCCTCAAGCCATCCGGGAGCTTTCCCGGGCCATTCTAAATAAAAAACAGCATGCTGTGCTGCTGGGGGTTACCGGCAGCGGTAAAACCTTTACTTTGGCTAACGTGATTGCCAAGGTCAACTTACCGACTTTAGTGATTTCCCACAATAAAACTTTAGCCGCCCAGCTTTATTCGGAGTTTAAGGAATTTTTCCCGCATAACGCGGTTGAATACTTCGTTAGCTATTACGATTATTACCAGCCGGAAGCTTACATACCTTCAACCGATACTTATATTGAAAAGGATTCATCGATTAACGAGCGCCTGGACCGCCTGCGGCTTTCGGCAACTACCTCATTAATGAGCCGCTCAGACGTAATTGTTGTGGCTTCAGTTTCCTGTATTTACAATTTAGGCTCTCCTCAGGATTATAAAGAAATGCTTCTGGTTTTAAACCGCCGGGAGATTTGTGAACGGGATGAACTGATTAACCGGCTTTTGCAGATTCAATATGAGCGTAACGACTATGAGTTTAAGCGCGGAAAAATCAGGGTGCGCGGTGATGTGGTAGAGATATTTCCATCTTACAGCGAACAGGCCATCCGCCTGGAATTAGCTCAAGATCGGATCTTTGCGATTTCGATCTTTGACCCGGTCTCGGCAGAAATCATCAGTCGGGTTGAAAAAGTAGCAATTTACCCGGCCAAACACTTTATCGCCCAGGAAGAAAAAATAAAATCTGCGGTGGTTTCCATTAAAGAGGAGCTGGAAGCTCAATTAGAAGTATTACGGCAGGAAAATAAGCTTCTGGAGGCGCAGCGCCTGGAATCCCGCACCAATTATGACTTAGAGATGCTTACTGAGATTGGCTATTGCCACGGTATCGAAAATTACTCTCGTCATTTAACCGGCGCGGCTGCCGGCAGCCGCCCCTGGTCAATGATTGACTATTTTCAGGGTGATTTTTTAACGATTATCGATGAGTCCCATGCTACCATCCCGCAGCTCAGGGGGATGTACGCCGGCGACCGTGCCAGAAAAGAGACCCTGGTAAAATACGGGTTCAGGTTGCCCTCCTGCCTGGATAACCGGCCGCTTAAATTTAATGAATTTAACCGGTTGGTTAAACAATTGGTTTTTGTTTCGGCGACCCCTGATGAATATGAATTAGGCCTAACCGCAAATAAGGTCACTGAGCAGATTATCCGTCCCACCGGCTTAATCGACCCGCAGATTATTGTTAAGCCGACCGCCGGGCAAATCCAGGACCTGATCCAACAAATAAAACAACGGGCGAAAAATAACCAGCGGGTACTGGTAACTACGCTTACTAAGCGGATGTCTGAAGACCTGGCTGCCTATCTTGCGGAACAGGGGATTAAGGTAAAATACCTGCATTCCGAGATCCAAACTATCCAGCGCTCGCAGATCCTTAAAGAGCTGCGGGAAAAGAAATTTGATTGCCTGGTAGGGATTAATCTGCTGCGGGAAGGCCTGGATCTGCCGGAAGTTTCATTAGTCGCTATCCTGGACGCTGACAAAGAAGGGTTTTTGCGCAGCGCAACCGCCCTGATCCAGGTAGGCGGCAGGGCAGCGCGTAATTTAGACGGCACAGTGATTATGTATGCTGATACTGTCACCCGTTCAATGAAAAAAGCGATTGATGAAAGCGGCCGGCGCAGAATTAAGCAGCTAGAGTTTAACCGCCAACATAAGATTACGCCCCGTTCAATCGATAAAGCGATCAAAAAAGGCATTGAAGATACCGGCCAGATTGAGGAGTTTGTGCAGGGGTTGACCGGAGAATCCGCCCAGCAATATCAGTTGCATAAGTATATTACTGAGCTAGAATATGAAATGGAGCTGGCGGCCCGCAACTTACAATTTGAAAAAGCCGCCTTGATCAGGGATAAACTTAAGGAGTTTAAGCATGTTACTGGCCGTTGATATCGGCAATACTAATTTAACCTGCGGAATTTTTGCCGGTAGCAAATTAAAACGCCAATTTGACCTTTCCTCTAAAACCTATAAACCGGGGCAGTTGAGCCAAAAAATCAAAGCTAATCCGTCAATTTCTGTTTGCGTTGTCTGTAGCGTTGTGCCTAAGCTAACCCGGTTAATTCAAACCGAGATAAAACGGTTGACCGGCAAATCACCCCTTATAATAGGTAAAGATCTGATTGTGCCGATTAAAAACCTCTACCGTATACCCGCCCAGGTGGGGCAGGACCGGCTGGTAAATGCTTTTGCCGCCGTACAGATTTACGGCAGCCCCCTGGTCGTTATCGATTCCGGCACAGCAATCACCTTCGATGTGATTTCCGGCAGGGGGGCTTATTTGGGAGGGGTGATTTTTCCGGGAATAAAGATCTCCCTGGAAGCGTTGAATGAAAAAACCGCTTTACTGCCCAGGGTAAAACTGCAACCGCCAACTGCCCTCATCGGCCGGGAT
>JAGVOR010000174.1 GCA_020052635.1 Candidatus Omnitrophota bacterium | reverse complement strand
TACCTATGAAGGATATCTCCCAATAAAATTTTTAGAAGATATTCCTGCCGCGCAGGTCGAGCAATTTGGCCGGTATCGTTTATATAAGTTTTAAGCTAGTTTCTTTATGTTTACAGTTTAAGTATTTTTTGTATAATAAATAAGGCATACTAACCAAAGGAGTTGTTTTTATGAAAGCATTAATCACGGGTGGGGCAGGTTTTATCGGTGCGCATCTTGCCGGGGAGCTGCTTAAACAGGGTAACCAGGTTTGCGTGCTGGATGACTTATCGACCGGCAGGATTGAAAATGTTACGCCATTTGAATGTGATCCTAAATTTTCATTAGTGATCGGGACAATTTTAAATGAGGCCTTGGTGGATAAACTCGTAGAAAGATGCGATGTTGTTTTTCATTTGGCGGCTGCGGTGGGCGTGGAGCTTATCGTTAAGAAACCGCTTGAGTCTTTGACGACCAATATTAAAGGGTCGGAGATGGTGCTGGAGATGGCGCATCGCTACCGTAAAAAAATCCTGATTACTTCTACCTCGGAAATTTACGGGAAAAATGTAAAAGGGCCGCTGAAGGAGGGTGATGACCGGATTTTGGGCTCGCCGTTAAAGACCCGTTGGAGTTATTCTACGGCTAAGGCTGTGGATGAGATGCTGGCTTATGTGTACTGGAAAGAAAAGCAGGTGCCGACGATTATCGTGAGGCTTTTTAATACCGTAGGGCCGCGCCAAACCGGTTATTACGGGATGGTCATGCCGCGGTTTATCGAGCAGGCCTTAAATAACCAACCGATAACCGTTTATGGAACCGGCAAACAGACCCGTTGTTTTGTCCACGTGAAAGATGTGGTGGACGCATTGATTAAGCTTAGCCGCCAACCACAAGCATTGGGTGAGGTGTTTAATATCGGCAGCCAGGAGGAGATTAGCATTGAACAGCTGGCCAAAGAGATCATTAAGTTTACTAAAAGCCGTTCCAAGATCAAGCATCTGTCTTATGAAACCGCCTATGAAGAAGGTTTTGAGGATATGCAGCGCCGGGTGCCGGATATTACTAAAATCCATAAATTGATCGGTTTTAAGCCTACCTACAGCTTAGCTGGCATCATTAAAGATATTGTGGCCTGCTTAAAAAGCAAGCCTTAGCAATGAATCCCGCAAAAAAGATCAAAGTCCTGCGTATAATCGCCAGGTTAAATATCGGCGGACCGGCAATCCACACTATTTTACTTACCGAAGGTTTAGATAAAGATAAGTTCGTTTCATTATTGGTTTATGGCAGCTTGGGAGAGGCAGAGGGGGATATGCTGTATTATGCGCGCAAGATGCATATCGATCCGCTTTTTATTCCTGAATTAAAGCGGGAGTTGAATTTTTCTGATGATCTTAAAGCGTTGATTAAGATCTATAAAATAATCTTAAGAGAAAAGCCGGATATCATCCATACGCATACGGCTAAGGCCGGGGCCCTGGGAAGGTTGGCCGGTATAATCTATAATTTACAATTCTGGTATTCCCCTAAAATTAAGCTCTTCCATACTTTCCACGGCCATGTTTTTGAGGGTTATTTCGGTAAGCTAAAAAGTTCGGTATTTATTATTATTGAACGTGTTCTAGCCGCTTTCACCAGTAAAATTATAACGGTTAGCGATGCGGTGGCTAAAGAATTAGTGGATTTGGGGATTGCCGGCGCCTCCAAGATAAAAGTTATTCCTTTAGGTTTTGAGTTAAATACGTTATTAAATATGGATCTCCGGAAAAGCGACATGCTAAATATCGGCATTGTCGGCAGGCTGGTGTCGGTTAAAAATCACTGCTTATTTATCGAGGCGGCAGCCAGGGTGATAAAAAATAATCCCGGGGAAAGAATCGGTTTTAAAATTATCGGGGATGGTGAGTTAAAGAATGATCTCAAGGAGTATGCGGCGAAACTCGGTTTGACGGAATCTGTGGATTTTTTAGGCTGGCGGTATGGTCCGGTAGAGATCTATGAGGATTTAGATATTGTGGTGTTGACTTCGTTAAATGAGGGAACGCCGGTTTCTCTAATTGAGGCGATGGCTTCAGGCAGAGCAGTGGTGGCTACGGAGGTGGGTGGAATAAGGGATTTATTGGGTGAGCCGCGAAAAGATTGGTTCAATCGGGTAACCGGTTTTGAAATTTTAGAAAGAGGATTAGTGGTTAAAACTAAAGAGGTTACGGATTTTAGCGCCGCTCTGGAATTTATCATCAATCAGCCGGATTTAAGAAAAGATATGGGTGCTTCCGGCAGAAGATTCGTTAAAGAGAAATTCTCCAAGGAACGGTTAATTCAGGATATCGAAACACTGTATCTCGCCTAATTTTTAGCTTTTAAACTTCCCAACTATATGTTAAAATATTGTTTATGAATTATTTACTATTTTTCCTGCTTCCGTTTATTTTAAGCTTAATTTTCACTCCGCTCGTTCGTATTTTTGCCTTTAAAAATGGCTTTATTTCTTATCCGCGCCCGGACCGTTGGCACAAGCATCCTACCGCCCTTTTAGGCGGTTTAGGCATATATTTAGCTTTTGTCCTTTCGGCTTTGATTTTGGGTTTATTCAGCAAGAATACCGTGGGTTTATTTACCGGTGCCACTTTATTATTTCTGGTGGGTTTGGCTGATGATAAGTTCCATTTTACCCCTTACGCCAAGCTGTTCGCGCAGATTATCGCCGGCGCCATTACGGTGCTTTCCGGGATTATTTTAAAATTACCGCTGGGTACGATTTTAGTTATTCCTCTGACTTTGCTGTGGATCGTGGCGATTACCAACGCTTTTAACCTTTTAGATAATATTGACGGTCTGGCGGCGGGGATCGCCGCTATTTCTGCATTTATCTTATTTATCTCGTCGTATTTATTCTCCAATAATTCTCTGGGCATCTTTGGGCTGGTTTTGCTTGGCGCCTGCCTTGGTTTTCTGCCGTATAATTTCAACCCGGCGAAGATCTTTATGGGCGATTCCGGAAGCATGTTGCTGGGGTATTTGCTGGCGGTAATTTCGATATCGGAAGCCCCAAAATTTGCTTCCAATCTTTTGGTAACCATCCTGCTGCCGGTATTTATTTTAAGCGTGCCGATATTCGACACTCTTTTTGTAATGATTACCCGCATCCTGCAGGGCAGAAGTATCTTTCAAGGAGGCAAAGATCACACCTCCCATCATTTAGTCGCCCTGGGCCTTTCCCCGCGTAAAACCGTATTATTATTTTATACGATCAGTATTATTTTCGGCCTGATCAGTATCGCCAGCTCAAGGGCCGATTGGATTCCGATTTCAATCATTGCTTTTTTGGGGATGGTGATTTTGATGGTTTTGGGGATGTTTTTATTTGAAGGTATGCCGACCAGGATAAAAGGGTACCGTACGGCTAAAGCGGGGGAAAAGACGGTTTTAAACAGCGTATTTTTACATAAGCGCAGGGTGATTGAGGTGTTGATGGATTTTGTTTTTATTTCTATTGCTTATTATTGCGCCTATTATTTGCGCTTTGAAGATACGTTTTTGTCCGCTAATTTGGCCTTAATGCGCGATTCTTTTATCTGGGTAATCTTAATTAAGATGTCGGTATTTTTTAGCTGCGGTTTGTACCG
>JAGVOR010000103.1 GCA_020052635.1 Candidatus Omnitrophota bacterium | reverse complement strand
GGTTTATCTTGAGGCTTTGCCTGACCAGGCCCAGTGGGATTTTACCCCTTTAGCCAAGGCCGGGGATAAAGTGGTGGCCGGCAGCTGGCTGGGTTTTGTCCCGGAAAAAATCTTTAAACATTACATCATGGCCCCTTTTACCTTAAGCGGCAGCCTGGAGGTAATTAAAATTTCTCCCGCGGGTAAATACAATTTAAAACAGGCGATTGCCCAGCTTAAAGATAATACCGGAGTTTTACATGATGTATTTTTACAGCAAATCTGGCCGGTTAAAATTCCGATTGCCGCCTATGCCGAAAAATTAAGGCCGACCGAGGCGCTGGTCACTAAAATGCGGCTGATTGATTCATTGTTTCCGGTAAACCGCGGAGGAACCTATTGTATCCCCGGACCATTCGGCGCCGGCAAAACTGTTTTACAGCAATTAACCAGCCGGCATGCCGAGGTGGATGTGGTGATTATCGCGGCCTGCGGGGAGCGCGCCGGAGAAGTGGTAGAAACATTAAAAACCTTTCCTGGATTATCAGATCCCCGGACGAATAAGCCATTGATGGACCGTACAGTAATTATTTGCAATACCAGCTCGATGCCGGTGGCTGCCCGTGAATCCAGCGTCTATACCGCCGTGACGATTGCCGAATATTACCGCCAGATGGGTTTAAATGTTTTACTCTTAGCTGATTCAACCTCCCGCTGGGCGCAGGCGATGCGCGAGATGAGCGGCCGGCTTGAAGAGATTCCCGGTGAGGAGGCCTTCCCGGCATATTTAGAGAGCCGGATCGCTTCTTTTTATGAACGGGCCGGGGTGGTCAGGCTGCACGCCGGGATAACCGGCTCGGTGACCATTGGCGGGACGGTGAGCCCTGCCGGAGGGAATTTTGAGGAACCGGTAACTCAGGCGACCCTAAAAGTAGTCGGGGCTTTTCACGGGCTTTCCCGGGAACGCTCGGATGCCCGCAAATACCCGGCGATTGATCCGTTAATTAGTTGGAGTAAATATGACGGTTTTGTTAAGCCGGAGTATAGAGAAAAATGCCATTTGGCTTTGCGGCGTAGCCATGAAATTTTCCAGATGATGAAAGTGATCGGTGAGGAAGGAACCTCCCTAAAAGATTATATTGAATTTCTCAAGGGGGAATTTTTTGACTTTGTTTATTTGCAACAAAACGCTTTTGATCCGGTAGATGAGGCAACGGCCAAAGAAAGACAAATTTATCTGCTGGAATTTATCTGCCGGATATTAGACAGCGAATATCTCTTGGAAGATAAAGCGGCCGCTTTGCACTTTTTTCAAAGCTTGCGGCAATTAATGCGGACGCAAAACTCCGCCGCCTATGACAGCCAGGAGTTTAAAAATATTGAAGCGCAAATCGCCAAGCTATTGGAAAGTGTTTCTAAAAAGAAAGATTAAACCGCTATGCAAAAGGCCTACACAAATATTATTCAAATCGCCGGTGATGTGATTACAGTTGAGGCTCAAGGTGTTGGATACTCTGAGATTGCCCAGATTACTACCCGCCGCGGTATCTCTTTGGCCCAAGTGATCAGGATTGACGGTAAAAAGATAGCTTTGCAGGTTTTTGCCGGTACCCGCGGGATTGCTACCGGAGACAAGGTAAGATTTCTGGGGCATCCGATGCAGGTGGCTTGCGGGCAAAACTTGCTCGGCCGGATCTTTAACGGCAGCGGCGCTCCGCTTGATCGCGGCCCGGCCCTGACCGAAAATCTAATCCAGATCGGGGCTCCTGCGGTAAACCCGGTGAAAAGAATTGTACCCAACAAAATGATCCGCACGGGTATCCCGATGATCGATGTTTTTAACTCCCTGGTTGAATCACAGAAACTGCCGGTTTTCTCGATTGCCGGTGAACCTTACAATGCATTACTCGCCCGGATCGCCATTCAAGCCGAGGTGGATATTATTATTGTCGGCGGGATGGGGCTAAAGTATGATGACTACTTATTTTTTCGGGAGACCTTAAGCGCTCAAGGCGCGCTTTCCCGCTGCGTGTTTTTTATTCATACCGCTGCTGACCCGACGGTAGAATGCCTCCTGGTGCCGGATATCTGCTTAGCGGTGGCTGAGGATTTTGCCCTGGCTGGCAAACGAGTGTTAGTTTTGTTAACCGATATGACTAATTTTGCCGATTCCCTCAAGGAGATCGCCATCACTATGGAACAGGTGCCTTCTAACCGCGGTTACCCCGGGGATCTTTACAGCCAGCTGGCCGCCCGTTATGAAAAGGCGGTTGATTTTGAAGGTGCCGGCTCGATCACGATTTTGTCTGCGACCACTATGCCCGGGGATGATGTGACGCATCCGGTTCCGGATAATACCGGATATATCACCGAAGGACAGTTTTATTTAAAATCAGGGGTGATCGAACCATTCGGGTCGCTCAGCCGCTTAAAGCAGCAGGTAAACGGTAAAACCCGCCCTGACCACCGTACGATTATGGATACGATGATCCAGCTTTTTGCCAATTACCGGGAGACTTTAGAGAAGCAGTCAATGGGTTTCCAAATGAGCGCCTGGGATGTGAAGCTGCTGAAGTACGGGGCCTTGTTTGAAAAAAACATGATGTCGCTTAAAGTCAATATCCCCCTGGAAAAAGCCCTGGATTTAGGTTGGCGGATTCTCGCCGATTGTTTTACTCCCGAGGAGACCGGGATCAAGCTTTCGATAATCCAGCAGTTTTGGCCTAAACAATAATGGCAAAAATTAAATTTACGAAGGGTGAATTAAAAAGGCAGCGTGACAGCTTAAAGCAATTTCAGCGCTATTTACCGACCCTGCAGTTAAAGAAACAGCAGTTACAGCTGGAGATCCTGCAGCAAAACTCCCTCCTGCAAGAGAAACAACAAGCCCTGGGGAAGAAAAGACAGGCCGCCCTGATCTGGGCCGGATTGTTAGGAGAACCGGGCGTAGAGCTCAAACCGCACCTGGAAATCAAAAAAATAATTTCCCATCAAAAAAATATCGCTGGGGTGGATATTCCGGTATTAGATAGTTTAGAGTTTGGCCAGAGCGATTATGATTTATTCCTTCAGCCGCTATGGTTTGATTTGGGGATTGATTTTTTAAGAGAAATCGCCGGCTTAAAACAAGGGATCGTTCTTCTTGAGCAAGGGGTTGCTGTTTTGCGTCAGGAGTTACGGGTGACTACCCAGAGAGTTAACCTTTTTGAGAAGATCAAGATCCCGCAGGCACAGGAAAATATCCGGTTAATTAAGATTTATATCGGTGACCAGATGGCTAATGCCGTCGGCCGCAGCAAAATCGCTAAAAGAAAAATCGAAGCCTTGATCCAGGAAGAGGTGTTGGTATGATTGTGGCGATGAAAAAAGTTTTTTTATTTATGCAGCATGAACATGCCGCCTCCGGTTTAACCGAGCTAGCCGATTTGGGGTTATTGCACATTGAGCACCAAAATCCCCTCCACGGAGAACAAATTAATCTATTAAATGAGCAGCTGGCCCTGATTGAACAGGCGGGTTTAATTTTGTCTGCTTTTGAGGTTAAGACTGCTCCTGCCTTGGCCCCCCATCAGGATTTAATCAGCTTGAGTCAGCACATCCTGAATTTGCAGAAAAGAACCGATCAATTAAAAGAATATGCGGTGACCTTGAATGCCTGGATCGATCAGTGGAGCCCCTGGGGTGATTTTGATCCACTGGAGATAAAGAAGCTGGCACAAAACAACATCTACGCTAAGCTCTATCAAATCCCCCGTCAGCAGGAATCAGGCTTAGCCGCAGATCTGGTCTTAAGAAAAATATCCGCTGTAGGCGCAATCGATAATTGCATCGTGCTGGGGAAGTATAACTTTCAACTTGCTTTTAAAGAGGTTGAGCCGCCGAAAATGTCTTTGTCGCAAATGCGGCAAAGATTAAGCGAGGATGCCGTGATAATCTCGGATTTAAGCAGGCAGCTTAAGGAGTGCGCCGGTTATTATGATCAATTGTCAACCGCTCACGCGGAACTGGTTTATCAAAAAACATTTTATGAAGCTTTAGCAGGAATGGCCAAGGAGCATGAG
>JAGVOR010000031.1 GCA_020052635.1 Candidatus Omnitrophota bacterium | reverse complement strand
TGACGTTTAATAATTCACCTTCAAAAGCCGTGGCCAGCTGGAGGAAAAATAACAAAGCCCCCCAATTATACGCGGAAACCTCCGGGATAATAATCGTGCAGTTAGGCCGGTTTTGGCTAACCAGCGCCCATTCGGTTGCTTCTTGAGCCAACTGCATCAGCCCGCAAAAACTTTTTCCGGATAACAAGTCCCCCTTACCCGGAATTTTTAAATCGGTCTTGAATTTTTCCACCCGCATAAAAGTAACCACTTTATTATTCTGCCCTTCAACATTATTCTGTTGGATTGAATGCAGGTCATTGGTCCCGGCGGCGGATATCGGGGTGCGGCCTAAATTAAACAGATCATTCTGGCTATTCACCCAAACCTCTACTCCCTTGCTATCTACCTGAATTTCCCGGTGGTGCTTTTTACCCAAACTTTCCGCCAAAAGCTGGACATACCAGTCGGCAGTGGATTTTAAGGTTTGGGAAAAAGGCATTAAGATCGCCAGGGATTTTTCCCGTCTCAAATAAAGAATGTAATGCAGGGCGGCATACAAATAAGCCGGATTCTTGAAAAGATCATCGCTTGAGCATCTGGCGAGCATCGCTTTGGCCCCTAAAAACAATTTGCGGATATCTACCCCGGCAATCGCCAGGTGCACTAAACCCATATTAAACTCTGAGAACCTGCCGCCTACCCCTTTTAAAAGCGGTAGAGAACGAAAGCTTAAAGCATCTTTACCCTGTTCAAGCTGCACCCTCTTACGCAAAGAACCGCTTTCAGGATCGGTAATCGCTAAAATCTGGCGGCCGTATTTAGCGCCAACGGTTTTCTTAAGCCACAACTCGACCAAAATCAATGCCGCCTTGGTTTCGGTAGTTTCACCGGACTTGGAGATAACCACCACAAAGGTTTTTTTAGGATTGAGGTTGTTTAACAAAGCAGTTAAGGTATCCGGATCAAGATTGTTGCCTTCAAAATAAACCCGCGGGGCTTTCTTGCGTAAATCTTTAAACTCATTATAGTACGGAGGGCACAGCGCATCCTGGGCGGCTTTTAAACCCAGATACGATCCCCCGATCCCTAAAAACAGGACATTTTCAAATTTCATCCGGATGCCGCGGGCAATGCTCTCAATTGCGGCGATATCCGCTTCTTTTTGTTCGGGTAATTTCACCCACTCCAGGTTCAAATTTACCCGGGATACCGGGTCAGCAATAATCTTTTTTAAATGCTGCGCGGCAGCTTGGGCCAACGGCGTGATTTCCTTAATCTCATCCTGGGTTACTCCGTGCCCCTGCACACTAAAATCAAACATGTTATTGAAATCAAATTTTAAACTCATATTCTCTCCCTAGCTCTTAGCCCACAAGGGCACGCCAACGCAATTCCAATATGCGTTGGGCGCAGTCCATCACTGTTATATTTATTTAGACCTGTCCGCTAATTTCAAAATCAATTCTCTTGTCTCATCCCAACCCAAACAGGGATCGGTAATCGACTGGCCGAAAGCCCTACCTCCCGGCTCCTGGCGCCCTTCCTTTAAATAACTTTCAACCATCAAGCCCTTAATGATTTCTTTCAGCTCAACGGATTTGGAACGGCTGTGCATTACCTCTTGGGCAATCCGGGACTGCTCCCGGAAATTTTTATTGGAATTGGCGTGGTTGGTATCCACAATCAAAGCCGGATTGGCTAAATTACGTTTCAAATAAAGCTGGGTAAATTGGATCAGGTCTTCGTAGTGATAATTGGGGATACTCTGGCCGTGATGGTCAATCGCCCCGCGCAGAATACAATGGGTCAGGCGGTTACCCGGGGTCTTGACCTCCCAGCCGTTATAAATGAAGGTATGCTGGATCTGCGCTGCCTGTACCGAATTCAGCAAAACATTCAAATCCCCGCTGGTCGGATTTTTCATTCCCACCGGAATATCCAGGCCGCTGACCGTTAAGCGGTGCTCCTGATTTTCGACTGACCGGGCGCCGATAGTGACATAACTTAAGATATCCTCCAGGTACGGATAGTTGCCCGGGTAAAGCATCTCATCGGCAGCGGTTAAGCCGGTTTCATTTAACACCCGCACATGCATCCGGCGGATCGCTTTGATCCCTTGAGCAATATTGGGGCCTTCGCCTGCCTTAGGATGGGTGAGCATCCCCTTGTATCCTTCTCCGGTCGTGCGCGGTTTATTGGTATAAATGCGGGGGATTAAAATCAAACTGTCCCTGACCTTATCCTGCAGCTTTGCCAGCCTGCCCACATATTCACAAAGCGCCTCTTCATCATCCGCCGAACAGGGCCCGATGATCAAGAGCATGCGCCGGTCATTGCCTTTTAAAACATTTAAAATATCCTTATCCCGGTTAGCTTTTACTTTAACCAGCTTAGCCGATAGCGGCATCTGCTGCTTAATCGCTTCCGGAGTAGGGATCTTCTGTAAATATTTAAAGCTCATCTTATTTTTGGATAATTTTTACGGTAGTACGCTGTCCGTCCTTCCAGGGCCAGAGCATCGCTAAGATACTATCCTGCCCTAAATCTTTAAAATACAGTGTCTGGCCCGGCATCACCCCGCCAAAACCGTCGACCGTCTGACGGACCTTATGCGCCAGGCGTTCTTTAGAAGGATAAACCGGTTCCCCGAAAAGGTTTTTTAACTGGCCGTTTAGCTTTTCTACCTCCTGGCCGACAATCACCCCTTCAAAAAAATTGTCGCAATCCGTACGCAGGGCTTCGAAACTGAACATTTTCATATCTTTTCTCACCAGGTTAAAATCCATCTCTTCCCCTCCTCAAACCCAGCAAACCCAGAAACAGTTTCTGTTTTAATTGGGACAGTGTACCCGGATCAAGCTGGACAGTGCTGCTTACTACTAACCATCAATTAATCTGCTTCTTCATTTTGCGCTTTATCTTTGATTTATTATATCACGCTTGCGCAATATTTAAAGCTTGGCGTTACTTTACCTTCCGGTAAGGCTTTAATACCTCAAGAAACCTTGGATCAACCCCGCCACCCAACGCCATCACTTTATCGCAATGCTTAATTGCCAGATCATATTCTTTACGCATAAAATAGAATTTAGCCAGGTTAAAGTGCGCTGTGGTAAAACCGGGATCGATCTCTAAACATTGATTCCAACAGCCAATCGCCAGATCAAGATCACCGGCTTCCGCTAAACCGGCGGCCAGATTATTACAGGCTTCAAGGTACACCGGATTAAGCTTAACGCTTACCTTAAACATCTCGATCGACTTGGTTTTTTCGCCTAAATTATAATAGGCATTGCCCAGGTTATAATATGCCTCCGGAAGCTTGGGATCAAATTTTAAAGCCCGCTGGCAGTAGGTAATTCCTTCTTCGTTTCTGCCTGAATTAATATAGACATTGCCGATATTATTATAAGCTTCGGCGTAAGCCGGATTCATTTTAATCGCCTGAGAATACATGGCGATCCCGCGCTGGTTATCCTGCAGATCGCAATAAATATTCCCCAGGTGATAATAAACCCTTGCACTCCCCGGCGCAAACTTCAATGTCCGCTTAAAAAAATCCAAGTTCGATCTCCAGTAGTTATTCTGATTAATCGTCAGGCAAATATAAGCCACAAGCAACAATGCCGCAAGCAACAATGCCGCAAAACGGGTTTTTTTTCTTGCATAGCCGTCGGCAAACCATTTACCGAAAATTATAAAAATACCGATGGAAGGTAAATAAAGCCAGTGCTCCGCCATATAAGCGTTTAAGGGGTAAAAATTAGAGGCCGGTAAAAGCGTAGCCAGAAACCAGATTAAAGCGAAGAAAACTGTTGCATTCGCCTTCCTACTCTTTAAGATGCAGGCGGTTAAAAAAATCAAAATCCCCATTCCCAGTAGTACTTTAAAATCAAAAAACTTAAATAAATCCCCGCCGTACTCCATATGTAAATCGGTTGGCAGGAATATAATCCTGGCGTAATTGGCCAAAGCGGCAAAAAATCCCGGCAGCCGCTGGATAAAGGTTGTTTCAACCGGCGTGTCGGATAAAACCGTATTCATCAGCGCCAGCCGCAAGGCAAGGTAAATGCCGGCAATTAAAAAGAACGCGCCGCATTTTTTAACTGCCGGCTTTGGCTTAAAAGCAAGGTGGTAAGTCAATAATAATACCGGCAAGACTAAGGCATTTTCCCGGGAAAAAAGCGCCAGGATAAAACTTAACAGGCCAAGCAAATAATCGGTTTGCTTTTGGGTTTGTAAAAACTTCAGGTAAAATCCGAAGGCCATAAATATGAATACGGCCGCCAGGGGATCGGCTCGTCCTGAAATATAAGCTACCGCCTCCGTCTGCACCGGATGGCAAACAAAAAACAAACTGCTGAATAAAGCCAGAAGTTCATTCTCAAAGATCAGTTTAAGCAGCCAATAAAGAGCGATCCCCGCTAAGATATGCAGCAATAGATTAGTAAGATGATAACCGAAAGGGTTTAATTTCCAGATTGAATAGTCAATCAGGTAGGTGGCGATTTGCAGCGGCCGGTAGGCCCGGGAACTCTCTCCGATCCCCGCCCAGATATTGCCCGTAAAAATTTTAGGCAGGCCGGATAAACTGCGGATATAAGTATTTCTTTCCACCAGCCCCGCATCATCCCAGATAAAATCCCCCTGCAGGCAGTTAAAGTAAGCCAGCGCTCCCAAGAGGATAATCAGGATTACGGATACGGATTTAAAAGATAATTTGGCGGGCATCACTTATAAAATCTTAAGCAGGTTAATTGTGTACGGACACACACCCGCGCAATTCCAATTAGCGCGGGGTGGGTTTGCATATTTGATATGATGTTTTAACTAGAGAATCTTTAGTAAATTAAGACCGGTTGAAGGATCAGTATCTTTAGTGGCCTTAACTCCTTTTAACTCCAGGATAACCGCTTCAATGACCAAAAACACTTTAGAGCGGCCGCGCACACACCCGGTGAGGACATTTTTCTTCTTGCCCATACTGGCATGGATATGGATCTGCGGGCCTTTAGCGTTGGTAAAAAGCGTGCCAATCCCCATTACCTCCCAACCGTCTTTAAAGGCCAGCTGGTTGGGTTGCGGGGGAATCACCGGTTTTTTGGGCCCGGTCACCAGCTCCCCCTGGCGCAGGGCGCCGATAAAAATCATGGTCGCGGATTTAATTTTTTCTTGAACCGCTAAATCCGCTAACTTAGGGATCAAGAGATCCTGGTTCTCGAACTTAACCAAAAACACCCTGCCGATTGTAC
>JAGVOR010000113.1 GCA_020052635.1 Candidatus Omnitrophota bacterium | reverse complement strand
TACCATTATCGTTATCGGAGTTGTCGACAACCTCTTAAAAGGCGCCTCATCTCAAGCCGTGCAGAATATGAATATTATGTATAAGTTGCCGGAGACTACCGGGTTATTATGACCCCGCACCTTCCGGGTATTTAAATGCTAGAAGGCGTAGGGATAAATATTATTTAATCAGAAGAAGGTGCGGGGGAAATCCAGTACCTTCAATATATTCAATTTTTAAAGTTATGCGGTTTGAAGGATTTAATCAGAAGAAGGTGCCGGGTGATCAAGATTAAAAAAGCAATTTTACCTAAGGGGTTTACGGCTAACGGCCTGGCTTGCGGGTTAAAAAAATCCGGTAAACTGGATTTGGCCTTAATTTATTCGCAGCAGCCGGCTACGGCCTGCGCTAAATTTACGACCAATAGCATTATTGCCGCGCCGCTGCTGGTGTGTAAAAAACATTTGAAGTCCGCTAAAAAGTTTCAGGCGGTTTTGGTCAACAGTGGAAATGCTAACTGCTTTACGGGTAAAGCCGGCATTAAGGATGCCCTGGCAACCGCCGGCTGTCTGGCGAATAAATTAAAGATCTCCCCAAGCAGCGTTTTGGTAAATTCTACCGGGATTATCGGCAAGCGGTTAGATACGGGTAAAATTAAACTGGGTATCCCGGGTTTAATCGCGGGCTTATCGGTTGCCGGCATCCATCAGGCGAAAAAAGCGATTATGACTACGGATACCTTCGCTAAAGAAGTCAGCGTCCAGTTAAAGATCGCCGGTAAGCGGGTGAGGATTTGCGGGATCGCTAAGGGCGCCGGAATGATCGCTCCGAATATGGCGACCATGCTTTGTTTTATTATGACCGATGCGGCGATTACCCGAAGTTCTTTGAATCAGGCGCTTACCGCGGCGGTAGATAAATCATTTAACTGTATTTCGGTGGATGGCTGCATGAGCACTAATGATACGGTTTTGGTCTTGGCGAATGCGGCTGCGGGTAATAAACTGATTTCATCCGGGGCCGGTTTGCGGGAGTTCTCACAAGCCCTGGAGGCGATTTGCCTGGATCTGGCTAAAATGGTCGTGCGGGATGCTGAAGGAGCGACTAAGTTCATTCAGATTGATGTCGCTCAGGCTAAGAGCACTGAGGAAGCTAAAAAAATTGCCTTAAGTATCGCTAATTCAGCGTTGTTTAAGACCGCGGTCTTCGGCCAGAATCCTAACTTCGGCCGGGTAGTTGCGGCAGTCGGTGCCAGCGGCCTGAAGATTAAAGAAGGGCAGCTAAAAGTCAAGCTCGGTTCCTTAAAAGGAAAACAAGTTAAGCTTACGGTAGGCTTATCCCGGGGTAAAGCTAAGTGTACGGTTTATACCAGCGACCTTACCCCGGAGTATATAAAAATTAACGCCGCGTACAATTAAGCATCCTATAATGAAAATAAATAGGATGCCGGATAATTATACCAAGGAAAGGACATATGGAAGAGGCGATTAGAAAAGCGGATGTTTTGATTGAAGCGCTGCCTTATATCAAGCGTTTTCATAAAAAAGTCATTGTGATTAAATACGGCGGCAGCATCCTGGGCGATGAAAAAATCCGCAACGGAGTTTTAGAGGACATTGTGTTTTTAAATTTCATGGGATTGCGTCCGGTCCTGGTTCATGGCGGAGGGCCCAATATCAGCGAAAGGATGCGGCAGGCCGGTAAGAAAACGGAATTCGTCGGGGGGATGCGGGTGACCGATGAAGAAACTCTTAAATTAGTGGAAGAGGAGCTTTGGGAACTGAATCAGTTAATTATCAAAGAGTTAAAGCTCCTGGGTGCTAAAGCGGTCGGATTAAACGGTAAGGATGACGGTTTAATCGTTGCCGAGAAGAAGAAAAGCAAGCCGGATATCGGCCTGGTCGGCGAAATTAAAGGGATTAATACCGAACTTTTAAATAATGAACTTAAGAAAGATAAAGTAGCGGTGGTGATGCCGATGGGCCGGGGAAAAGATAAAAGGGCCTACAATATTAATGCTGATGAGGCCGCCGCTGCCATTGCCTCCAATATGCAGGCGGAGAAATTTGTTTTATTGACGAATGTCAAAGGGATTATGCGCAATCCTGAAGATGTGCACTCATTTATTTCCACTTTAACGGTGGATGAGGTAAACGGATTAATTTCCAACAAAATTATTCAAGCTGGGATGATCCCCAAGGTGACCGCTTGTGTGGAAGCTTTGGCCGGCGGGGTTAAAAAGACTCACATTGTCGATGCGCGTACCCCGCATGGTTTGTTGCTCGAAATTTTTACCGATCAGGGTATCGGAACGGAAATAATTAAATGAATCCCGCACCTGCCAGATATTCAACTAGAAAGGTGTAGGATTTAAAAAATAGAAATAAGAGAAGGTGCAAGATGAGAGTAGACGAAATCTTCAAAACTTATCAAGACAATATCATGGCTACCTATAATAAGGTACCGCTTATTTTTACTAAAGGGAAAGGCTCCTATCTTTGGGATATTCAAGGAAAGGCCTATCTGGATTTTTTCCCGGGTTGGGGGGTGGGCAGTTTAGGGCATTGTCATCCCAAAGTAATGCAGGGGGTGCGGGAACAGATCGCTAAATTAATTTTTGTGCCGAATAATTATTATCATCCTTTTCAGGCGAAGTTGGCCAAAGAGCTGATTTACGTAAGTTTTCCGGGCAAAGTATTTTTTGCTAATTCCGGAGCCGAAGCCAATGAGGCGGCGATTAAACTGGCGCGCAAGTACGGCGCTGCCGGCGGCCGGTATGAAATAATTACTTTCGGCAATGCTTTCCATGGCCGGACACTGGCGGCGCTGGCAGCTACCGGGCAGCAAAAATACCAGCAGGGGTTTGAACCGCTGCCCGACGGTTTTAAACAGGTTAAATTTAATGATCTGGAGGCGTTAAAACAGGCAATTACCGCCAAGACGGTTGCGATTATGCTGGAATTGGTTCAGGGGGAAGGCGGGATCAATCTGGCTAGCCCGGAGTTTGTTTCGGGATTAAGAAAAATATGCGATGATAAAAAAATACTTTTCATTGTCGATGAAGTGCAGACCGGAATCGGACGTACCGGTAAGATGTTTGCCTATC
>JAGVOR010000014.1 GCA_020052635.1 Candidatus Omnitrophota bacterium | reverse complement strand
TTTTAATTCTTCATTCATTTTAAAAATAAGTAAATTTTAGATTAATCCGGCTTTCAGCAAATCCTGCACATCAAGTAAGCCAACCGGCCGCATAAATTTATCCACGACCGGGACTTCGTCGATTTTTTTGGATTGCAATATACGCATCGCTTCCGCCGCCAGCATATCTTGATTGACGACCGTGGGGTGCTTAGTCATTACTTCCTTGATCGGCCGGTGAGGTAAATTTTTATCGCGGGCAATATGCCGCCGCAAGTCTCCATCGGTAAAAATTCCTTTTAGCTTGCCCTGCTTATCCACCACCACCGCCGAGCCTGCCCGGGCCCGGGTAATCGCCAGCAACACTTGCGCCACTAATTTATCCTCCCGCACCACGGCGCTGGATTGGCCCTGGCGCATAATATCCCGTACGCTTAGAAGCAGCCTTTTACCCAGAACCCCTCCGGGGTGGAAAAAAGCAAAATCTTTTTCTTTAAAACCTTTGCGCTCCAGCAAGCAAACCGCCAAGGCATCCGTCATCGCTAAAGCGGCGGTCGTCGAAGCGGTCGGCGCCAGCCCCAATGGACAGGCCTCTTTTTTAACCGCAACATCCAGGACTACATCGCTGTACTTAGCCAGCAAGGACTTGGAGTTGCCGGTGAGGGCAATAATCGGCGCCCCGATTTTTTTCAGGATCGGTAAAAGTTGTTTCATTTCATCGGTTGATCCGCTATTGGAAAGAACGATCACAACATCATCCCCAGTGACCTTACCTAAATCTCCATGAATGGCCTCGGCGGTATGCAGAAATAAACTGGGAGTTCCGGTTGAAGCCAGAGTCGCGGAGAATTTTTGCGCAATGATCCCGGTTTTACCCATCCCGCTAACCACCGCCCTGCCTCTGCATTTAAGGATCAGTTCGACCGCTTTAACAAAATTTTTACCTAAACGCCCCTTTAAACACTGGATGGCCAGCGCTTCAATTTCTAAAACTTCCTTAGCCCGCTTAATTAAGTTTATGCTCATCATAGTACCTGCCGGATTCTCTTCACCTGGCCTAAAAGTTCTTTTAACCCTTTAAAATCAATCATATTCGCTCCATCGCAAGGCGCATGCTTGGGGTCAGGATGCACCTCTAAAAATAATCCGTCACAACCAAAAGCCACGGCTGCCCGGGATAACCCGGCGACAAACTCGGCTTGGCCTCCGGAACAGGCGCCTTGGCCTCCCGGAAGCTGCACACTATGGGTGGCGTCATAAATTACCGGATAGCCAAACTCCCGCATAATCGCCAGGCTGCGTAAATCTGTCACCAAATTATTATACCCGAAGCTTACTCCTCTTTCGGTAATTAAAATCTGTTTGTTGCCCGTACTTTCAATCTTCTTAATCAACGGCTGGATATCCCAAGGGGCCATAAACTGCCCTTTTTTAATATTCACCACCTTGCCGGTTCTAGCCGCCGCTAAAAGCAGATCCGTCTGCCGGCAAAGAAAAGCCGGGATTTGGATAATATCCAAAACCTCCGCCGCCGCATTTACGTCTTTTACACAATGTACGTCGCTTAAAATTGGCAGCTTAAACTTAGCCTTTACTGTTTTTAAAATCTCTAATCCTTTTTTTAGCCCCGGCCCGCGGTAAGATCCCAGCGAAAGCCGGTTAGCTTTATCAAAACTCGATTTAAAAATAAACGGCACCCCGAAGACAGAGGCAATCTCCTTAATTTTGGCGGCGGCGGCAATAACGGCACCCTCCGATTCAATCACGCAAGGCCCGGCGATCAACACCAAAGGCTGATTGAAACCGAATTTTATTTTTCCCACATTAACCGCAGGCATCAGCCGATCCTTTCTTGAGCTGCCATAAAACCCTCTCTAAATCTTTAGGGGTATCCACACCCACAGTCTCAAATTGGGTGGGAATCACTTTAATCCTAAAACCTTCGGATAAAACCCGCAGCTGCTCTAATTTCTCCGTTTTCTCAAGATTAGAAGGCGGCAGGTTTTTATAAGTAAAAAGAAAATCTTTGGTATAGCCGTAAAGGCCGATATGCTTATAGTAAGTTACCTGGTCAATATCGGCATTCGGCGCCAGATACGGAACCGGGGCGCGCGAAAAATACAGGGCAAAATTATTTTTATCCACCACCACTTTAACCACATTAGGATCAAGCAGCTCTAAGACATCGTCAATTTTTTTCATTAAAGTAGCCATGTTCAGCATTTTATCCTCAAGCAAAGCCCGGGCTAAACTATCAATCATCAACGGATGGATCAACGGCTCATCCGCTTGAATATTAATGATCACTTTGACATCCAAAGGATTGACCACCTCGCTGATCCGGTCGGTACCGCAAGCATGCTTGGTCGAGGTCATCACCGCTTTAGCTTTGAATCCGGAAGCAGCCTTTAAAATAATTTCGTTATCACAGGCAATAATCAGATCATCCAACATCCTCGATTGTTTGGCGCGTTCCCAAACATGCTGCAGCATGGGCTTACCCATGATATCGGCCAGCACTTTTCCGGCAAACCTGGTAGATGAATACCTGGCCGGGATTACTCCGATCACATCCATGCTATTTTATCCTCGCTAAGAGTTCAGCAGTATTGGTCACCGCAGTACCTAATTTACCCACGACAATCCCGGCGGCAAAATTCGCGATGTGGGCAGCTTCTAACTTGGAAGCCCCGGCACAAAGCGCCAGCGTAAAAGCACTGATCACCGTGTCCCCGGCACCGGAAACATCAAAAACCTCCTGCGCCACCGTAGGGATACGTTCGTTATCTCCTTTTTCAAAAAGCCACATTCCACTCTCGCCCAGCGTAATCAGGAGGCTTTCCAGCTGCAAATATTCCAAGATCTCCTCTCCCGCCTTGATAATATCGTTATCGATAAACAGATTTTCTTTGTAAATTTTAAACCGGTTCCCTCTGTCATTCATCTTCAGATACCGGATGGCATTTTGGGCTTCTTTACGGTTGGGGGTAATACAAGTAGCATGTTTATAGCAATCAAAATTGTTCTCCTTAGGGTCAACGGTTACTATCTTCTTATGCCACCTGGCGTCCTTAATGATCTGGGCCGTCAACTCACGGTCAAAAAGCCCTTTGCCGTAATCCTCGATAATAATCGCATCAAATTTTTTTATATTATCTCCGAGAAATTTGAAAAGCTTCAGCCTTACCTTTCGGGAAATATTATGCACATCTTCCCAGTCTACTCTTACCATTTGTTGATGGCCGGCGATAATTCTTGTCTTCAGCGTTGTCTTTCTTTCTTTTTCAAAGAGCACCCCCCGAATATCAATGCCCAATTTCTTAGCCTCAGACTTAAATATCTCCGTGGAGGGATCCTTACTGTCACCCAGCACTCCGCAAAGGCTCACCTTGGCGCCTAAAGCACTGATATTATTCGCAACATTGGCTGCGCCCCCTGGCACATACGTCCTTTTTTTTGCCCAAACCACCGGGACAGGAGCCTCCGGAGAAATTCTTTCCACCTCTCCCCAAATATGCTGATCAAGAATCAGATCACCGATCACCAGGACCCTGGCCTTATTGATTTTCGCAATTATCTTCTTTAAGTTCTTCACTTCTTCTCCATCACGCTTTGCGCTAAAAGCGGCAGCATGATTTCATGGTGACCGATAATATAATAACCGTTACCTGCGCCGGCCGTGGGGCGGGCCACTACATTCTGCGCGGCACGGTACTGATAGATCATATCAAAGGTTGCGCTGGTAAAATCCTTTACTTTTTTTCCCAAATTACGGGCAAGGTTCAGGGCTTTCAAAAATACCTCGGGCAATAATACCGCCGAGCCAAAGTTTAAAACCACTCCTCCCTGATTTAGCATACAGAGCTGTTCGACTAAAATATGAAAATCCCGCAAAGAACCTCTGGCGGTTGACTCCGGATCAAAAGAAGGATGTTGATGAATAATATCCGTACCAATCCCCACAAATACGCAAACCGGCACCTTGCGTTTATAGGCATTATAAATTAAGCTCAAATTTTTATACGGTAAAGGCGCTCGAGAAATTTTATTGGCAATCGCATAACCTAAACCAAAACCGGAAGCCACCCCCTCTTGAGCTGCAAAATTTATAAAATCTGCCGTCTCTTTGCCCATCCCGAACTTACCGTTTTTAAGATTAGCCACTACATCTTCGGAAGTTTTTCCCTGATAAGCAATCTCAAAATCATGGATGATACCTGCCCCATTTAAGCAGATACAGGTAATTATCTTTTTCTCCAAAAGCTCAATTAAAACCGGATTAAGCCCACATTTGATCACATGCGCTCCGGCCATCAAGATCACACCTTTATTCTTCCTGCGCGCCGAAACAATCGCCGCGGAAATCGCGCGTAAATCCTTGGCCTTTAGAATATTAGGCAGGGAATCTAAAAACGAAGAAAAGCTCTTGCCCTTTTTGGGCTTAGCCGCAAAATCCCCCTGATTTACCTTGCTCAAGCGGGTTTTAATCGAATATCTTTTTACTTTCTTTAAGTTAATCATAGGCAATAATTTTAGCATAATTCAGCCTAAAATCAAATATATATTTCTGCGCATGGCCTGGCGCCAAAACACTTCCTCTGCCTACATAGTAATGGCGGGTCCTGCCTGCCAATCCACCTCGCCGTGCTCCCCGCCACGTTTCCGTGGCGGGTGCGTCGCGGCAAGGGCTTCGTCTTGGCAGTCACCCGCCATCAATATGTTACCTTTAAAGATAGAAACTTTCCGGCTCTTGCTGGAAGGCGCATTAGAAATTTTTCGGCAGTTCAGAGGTATTTCTGAGAAGTGTGCGAGGAATTACGTCGAGCGCAGGCTGTGTCTTCTTTTGCGTAAGGAAAGAGCCGAAGCGAGACGTAAGCCGAAGCACACGGCGAAAAATTTCAGCGCCGGAAGCAAGAGACGGAAAGGTTACGAATATTAATTTTATGGATTTTTTAAGAGTGAATCGGCGGCCAAAAGCACATCCTCAACGGTAGTGGCCATCAGGCAGGCAAAACCTTTTTGGCAATCATGAGCAAGGCAGGTCGTACAACCCACAGTTTTATGCAAAATCCTGCTCATCTTGCCTTGCGGCCCCCAGCGCTTAGGGCTTAATCCCGGCTGGCTGCGGCCGAAGATCGTAATTACCGGCACCTGCAAAGCGCAAGCCAGATGCATCGGGCCTGAATCCGTAGAGATAAACAGCTGGCTTCTTTTTAATAAACTGGCTAATTGACTAATCGAGGTTTTACCGGCCAGAAATAAACCTGCAGTACGCATATGCTTGATTACTAACTGGGATTTCTGCATATCTTTAGGATCAGATACAATAATTACTTTAAACCCGTACCGCTGGGCAAGCTTATCAGCCACCCGGGCAAACCGCTCCGGCGGCCAGATCCGGGAAGGGCAACTTGCCGTCGGGTGGATGATTAATAACCGGTCGCTATCTTTAATCTGTGCATCTTTAAGCAGGGCCTGCGCCCATTTTTCCGATTCATCCTTGATCGGCATGAACAAAGCGGTATCCGCCGGAGGAATCCCCAAATATTTTAACATCTCCAGGGCATACTCTGACTCATGTTTTTGCCCCAGCTGTTTATCATGCTTAATCTTATCGGTAAGCAAAAATCCGCATTTACGTTCATAACCCAAACGTTTAGGTATGCCGGCCAGGAAAGTAAACCAATGCATCCGGCTGGTCGGATGCAGGATCACTGCCAGATCAAATCTTTTTTGCCTTAAAAATTTAATAAACCGCAAAGCAGCCCAGAAACCTTTGTCCTTTGCCTCTTTATCAAAAGTGATTATTTCATCCAAGTCTAAATTACCCTCTAACACCTCCCTGGTGTACGGTGAAACCAGCATTGTAATATAACTTTGAGGCAATCCCTGCCGCAAAGCCTTAATTGCCGGCGTTGACAAAAGCACATCTCCCAGCCGGTCATTACGCACCATGAGAATTCTTTTAAAAACCGGCACAGTTTTGCCGTTAGTTTGTTTCAAAGCGGAATTTTCTTTCCCCAATACGGCTTTAACCTGCCTAAAAACATCCGGCGGGTTAATCGCGGTTAAACATTTTAAGTGCCCAAAACGGCACTGCGCTTTTTCACATGGCCGGCAGAAAACCTCTTTTTTAACGGTCGCACTGTTAAGCGACCAGGGGCCGTATTTTTCTTCGCTGGTCGGCCCGAAAATCGCCACCACCGGCAGATTCAAATAACTGGCCAGATGCATCACTGCCGAATCGTTAGTAATTAAAAGCCTGGCCTTCTGCAGCAGGGCGGATAATTGACCTAAGCTCGTTTGGCCGCATAAATCAATTAATTGTCCGCCGTTTCCTTGCGCCAGATAATCGCAAACCGGACGGTCCAGATCATCCCCTACCAGCACCACCCGCATACCATCCTTAATCAACACCCGGATTAGCCGGCTGAAATTTTCTTTACTCCAGCATTTAACCTGGCTGCGGGCACCGGGAGCAATCACCACCAATTCAGAATCAGCGGCCGCTTTACCTGCGGCTAAAATCCGGTCGATATATTCGCGATCCGTATCCGAAATATTAATTGAGCGCGGCTGATCCCGGGCAAGATCACCCTCGGATAGATAGGCCCAGAACAGATGTTTTTGCTTCATATGCTTTATTCCGGCGGGGATCTTACGCAAGGGCCCCCAAAATAAGCTTTTATTTTTAACCGGCAAAAAAGCCCCGAAAAAACTGTTACGCAGATCAACCACCAGGTCAAAACCCTTTTTACTTAAATCGAAAAACAACCTTACCTTAGCGGCAAGTTTAGCATGCTTGTCAAAAATCACCGTCTCGGCAACAGCGGGATTGTGCAAAAAGATCTCGCTCGGCCGGGGTGGCACCAACACGGTAATTTGGGCATCCGGATACTTTTTCCGCAAGCCATCCAGCACCGGCAAAGTCAGGATACAATCTCCGATATTACTTAAAGTCACAAAAAGTATTTTCATTCTAAACTTGCTTTAAAACATCCTGTGGCGTCACTGCCCGCATACAGCGGTTATCGCTGCATTTTACTTTGTAACAGGGAATCGGGCAACCTACATCTTTTTGCATCACCACCGCGTTTGTCGCCGGATAAGGCCCGGTAATATTATTTGCGGTCGGGCCGAAAATAGCGATTATTTTTTTAGCCCCCACGGCATTGGCGATATGCAAAGGCCCGGTATCGGCGGTAATCAACAAATCCACCCGGCGGGCCAGGGCCCCTAATTGTTTTAAATTAAATACTCCGCAGGCAACCAAAGGTTGGCAGCGCATCCCATTTTTAATCTGGCCGGCTAATAACAGATCAGTGATACTGCCGGTAATAATCACTTTGGCTTGATGTTGGCTGATCAGTTTATCCGCCAGGATCGCCCAATAATCCGCAGGCCAGCGCTTAGGCAGCCAATTTCCCCCGGGATTAATCGCCACCACAAAGTCATTTCCCTTAATCGAATTTTTCTTAAAGAAATTATCGACCGGCTCTTCATCCTGGGGGCTGATATAAAAATCCAGATAGCGGTCCTCAACCCTTAATCCGGATTTTTCGATCACATCCAGGTAATAATCTATCCGGTGGAGAGAATCCCTGGGCGGCGGGATGATCTTTTTAGTCAAAAGAAAAGCCCGTTTTTTAGTATAGTGGCCGATCCGCTCCGGTATCCCGGCTAAGCGGCAGATCAACGCCCGGCTGAATGAGCGGTGCAACAAAAACACCGCGTCAAATTTTTTCTTCTTTAACAAGTTGACAAAATTAAGTTTCTGAAGCATCCCTTTGTGCCGATCCTTTTCATCGAAGATCAACACCTCATCCAAATACGGGTTACCTTTTAAAACCGGATAACAACGGCTGGGAATAGCGCAGGCAATATAGCTGTCGGGATAATTCCGGCGGATATTCCTGATCGTAGCCGTGGAGAATAAAACATCCCCTAGCCAGTTGACATTAAAAATAAGTATCCGCTTAGCTTGTGGTTTTTCGCTCATTATCCGCCCCTTTTACCGGTTTTTTCAAGCGCTTGCCGATAAACCAGCTCGGTTTGATCCGTCATCGCCTCTTGCGAAAAATTAGCGCAGATAAACTGCCGGGCGCAAGCGCCTAAATCCCGGCGCAAGGCCGCATCAGCCAGCAAAAGAGTAATTGCCTCCTGCAGGCTTTCTACGTTAGCCGGTTCAACCAAAAGGCCGTTTACTTTATCCTGAATCAAGGTTTTGATCCCTCCGACGGATGAACCCACTACCGCCAATCCTTGGGCCATCGCCTCCATCAAGGCCAGACCCAACCCCTCCTGGAGGGAAGGCATCACAAAAATATCAAGCGCCGCCAGCAAATCCCGGGTATTACTGATTTCAGGAATAAAAATAACGCTGTTCTCAAGTGCTAATTCCCGTACCTCTTGCCGCAGCGATTTTTCGGTCTTACCTTGCCCGATAATCAAAAGTTTAACCTGGGGGAATTTTTTAATCACCGCCGGCATAGCTTGAATCAGAAAGGTATGCCCCTTAACGCCGCTCAGCCGGGCAATCATTCCGATTAATAGGGTATCCGGGCCGCCGAATCCGGCACGCTGGGTATCCCGCCCGGAAAAACTGCCGAATTTCTTAACATCGATTCCGTTATGGATCACCTCGATCATATTTTTATCCAGCTTAAAATCATTAATCAAATGCTCCTTGACCTGCTGACTGATCGCGATTACTTTTGCTCCCCAGCATCCGTACATCCAGCGGGATAATCTGGGTTTAAAAAAACCATGGCAGGTAAAAATATGCGGTGAGCCAAGTGCCCCAGCTAAGCAACAACCCAACACTTGAGTCGTGCGGCTATGTGAATGGATCAGATCAAGATCCAGGCCGCCGGCAATTTTCCTTAATTTTAAAAAGCTGATTAAAAGCTTAGGGCTGATTTCATTCTTGGTATTTAACGGCACTTTGATCAAATCAATTCCGGCCTGAATAAACTTCTCCTTAAGCTCGCCGCCTGCACAAGCCAGGTAAACCCGATGACCTTTTTGCCTTAAGCCTGTGCCCAGGGTCAAAAGGTAGCTGGAGATGCCTCCGACATTAAGATGGTTAGCGATAAAAAGTATATTCATCCCGCACCTTCTCTTTATTTAATTCACTAAACCCTATGCTTCTAATCGTTGAATTCAGAAGGTGCGGGATTCATCACCGCACCCTTCCCTTATTTCAGCAATTTCATTACCGCGCTAAACACCTCCGCCGGACTAATCGCCACCATGCAGTGTTTCCTGCGGCATTTAGTTTTATAGCAGGGACTACAAGCCATTTTTTTATCCATCACGATATAATGCTTAGCCGGCGGCAGATGGCGGCGGCTATCCGTCGGGCCGAATAAGGCGACAAAGGGAGTGCCTACCGCCGAAGCGATATGCAAAGGCGAAGAATCCGCCGACACAAACACCTGGCATTTTTTAATCAATACTGCCAACTCATTAATGTTGGTTTTACCGCAGGCATTAATTACCTTAGTATTTTTTAAGGAATTAATCAGCATATTCGCCAATCCTGCATCCTCCTTGCGGCCGGTAATAATTACCCGAATATCCTTTGACCCCAGTTCCTCGCATAAACAAATGATATATTCCAGCGGCCAAAGTTTAGTCACCCACCGCTTAGAGGCGCTGATATTTATCCCCACTACTTTTTGCGCCTGGCTTAACCACTGGGCGTTAAGCATCTCCTCAACCGCTTTTTCCTCCTGCGCTGAAGGCCATAGTTCCAGCGCATTGTTTAACAAATCAATTCCCAGCAGCTTTAAAATTTTAAATTGATGGGTGACCGGATCTAAAGGCGCCTGCGGATAATCTGCGGCGTGATTAAGCAAAAATGAAAGTTTTTTATTATTATAACCGTAACGGTTAATACAACCGCTCAAATAAGCCAAGAGGTGGCTGGCCCGGTTATTCTGCAAGTCAATCACCAAGTCAAAATTTTTCTCCCTTAAGACCGAAGCGATCTTCCATAACCCCTTTAGGCCTTTA
This sequence comes from Candidatus Omnitrophota bacterium, assembly GCA_020052635.1. Classification (GTDB taxonomy): domain Bacteria; phylum Omnitrophota; class Gorgyraeia; order Gygaellales; family Profunditerraquicolaceae; genus UBA6249. The sequence goes on along the minus strand of JAGVOR010000014.1, from coordinate 2,526 downwards.
TCCTTGTTCTTCAAATCGCAAACCAAAAGTTCATCGATATAAGGACAGCGCAAAAGTATATCTTTGGATTCTTCACCGATCAAAAAGCTGATCTTATAATTTGCCTGCGGAAATTTTTCCCGCAGCGCACGCAAGGCCGCGGTAGACAAAATCACATCCCCCAAAGAACCCAGCTTGATCACTAAAATTTTAAAATTATTCAGCACCGTCCGGTAAACATCTAAGGTATTCTTAACCATCAATTCCACGTTGTATTTCTCTTTCACCTTAGCATAAGCATGCTGGGCAAGTTCAGAGGCAAATTGCGGATCCTTGAAAATCTTCATTGCCGCCTCGGCTATCGCTTTAGGATCTGCCGGAGGAACCAATAACCCGTTGTAGCCGTCTTCGATGATATCGACCACTCCTCCGACCTTGGTCGCCACCACCGGCACCCCGGCAGCCTGCGCCTCAACGACCACCCGGCCGAAAGCCTCATGCGTCGTAGTCGCTAAAACCGCCAGGTCTAAATGCTCCAATATACCCGGAATATCCCGCTGGGTGCCTAAAAATTCGGTACAATGCCATAAACCCAGCCTTCTCACCAGAATCTGCAACTCTTCCTTATAGGCCTCCTTGGAGGCCGGCGCGTCCCCGATAATCCAGATCTTTAAACGCGGGACAACGCGCCCGATCCGGGCCATCGCTTTGATAAAATAGAGATGCCCTTTTAAAGGGGTAATCCGCCCGATAATCCCGACATTAAATTCCTCTTTCCTTTTCGTTTGGGGATCACGGTATTTAAATCTTTCCAGGTCCACGCTGCGCGGTATAAGCACAATCCGTTCATGCGGTACCCGAAAACCATCAATCATATGCCTGGCGATCACATTACTTAAAACAATTACCTTTTTACCCCAGCCCATTACCGAACTAAAAAAATGTTTCGTGTAATAACCATGGCAGGTGGTCACCAGCACCGCCTTGCTGCGGCGGCAGGCAAAATAAGCAATCCAGGCCGGCACCCTGGAACGGGCATGCACTACTTCAATTTCTTCTTGTTTGATGATCTCAACCAGCTTGGGAATTAATTTAAATATCGAAATAACCGACTTTTTATTGACCGGCAGCTGATAATGTTTGCTTCCGCTTGATTCCAATTCACCAACCAGGCTGCCCCCGGCAGAAACCACGACCGATTTATGCCCCAGGCGTACCAGGTACCTGGAAAGATCCAGCGTTCCGGTTTCCACCCCTCCCACGTTCAGTTCAGGCAATATTTGTAAAATCTTCATCCCGCACCTTCTCTTTATTTAATTCACTAAACCCTATGCTTCTAATCGTTAAACTGCAGAAGGTGCGGGGCTCATCGCACCTTGATTACAGAATTTTATTTATCCCGGCAATAACTTTTAAATTATCCTGCGGAAACTTAATTTCCGGTTGGTCTTGCAACAACTGCTCAACGCGAACGGACAAGGCGCTGGTTTCTTCTAAATAGATATACCCTTTTTGGCGGTAATTTTCCAGAAAACGTCCATGCTTAATACTCAGGTTGGCACAATTAAAAACCACCGTGTATTTTCCCGCTGAGGCAGCCTCCGAGATCATCGAGATGCTTTCCGGAGAGCTAATCACTAAATGGCTTAAGCCCAGAATACCTCCTACGGCATCGGGATGGTTCTGCCGGTTGGCAATTACCAAAAGCCTACAGCGCGCATAATCGGCGAATTCATCTCTGATCACCGCTTCGACGGCAGGCGAACTGCGGCGGGAAGTAGAGATCAAAATATCCGCATCGAGCCGGGCGGCAGATTTTTTAATTTCTTGCGCCAGCTTGCTGATGGCGGCGGGATCAAGTTTAAACTTCCTGCTATCCCCTCCGATTAATACTCCGATGCAAAACTTAGCGGTTCCTGCTTTGAGTAATCCGGATTGTTTTAACCCTTTAACCTTTTCCTGAAGGTACTGCGCATCGATTAAATTAAGCGCCCCCTCCGTAACCACCAGATTTTTATTTAACCAGCCCAGCCACGCCCGGGCACTTAAGTCATGCCGGGGAATAACCGTTAAATCAAATTTCCTTAAACTTAAAATTCCCGGCCGCATCAGAGCAATCGATTTTGCCCGGCATTCCCCGCAGAGCAGATAATTGACCGCGCTGGGAGAGCCTCCGGCAGAGATAACGATATCCGGATTATAACGGCTAAGCTCCTGATAGCTTTGCGGAGTAAGACAAATTCGCAGATAACGCAAACCGTTACCGCTGCCCAAACAGCAGCCGCTAAAACTGGCCAACCAAGGCAAAATAAACCGGCAGAGCCGGTTGCGAAACTCTACCTGCACGGTAAAGATACGGGGGTTAATTTTACGCTCAAGCAGCATCTGGCCGGTTAACTTGGCCGCTCCTTCGGATTGCCGCAGGTGGCCAACTTTGCCGTCGGAAATAATCAATAATTCCTTTTGCCGGCTGTATTTATATATTTTATAGGTCCAGAGATATTCGTGGGGATACCGGCGAAGATATTGCTCATAAATACTGATCAA
>JAGVOR010000083.1 GCA_020052635.1 Candidatus Omnitrophota bacterium | reverse complement strand
TCAACTATCTGCTGCATGGTAATAGGATCTGAAATCTGGGTTTGAGTATTAGACCAGGGCACGCTCACGCTATTTTGGCCAAATTGGACTTTAAGATACTGCCCCTGTTCCGGCGGCGGGGGCGTGGGCTTAGGAGTAACACATCCCGCGCCCATAACCACGAAAAGTAATAAGAACAAGCCCATACAAACACTTTTTTTAAACTCATATTTAATTTTTTTAAATACCTCGGCATATTAACCTCCTCGTCCTGTTTTATCTGTTACGAACAAAATTTCTTTTACTTCCGGGCTAAACCAAAAAATCCAGCTATGCAAGCAACCGCTCCCCCGATCAAAAACCAAAGAGCCTTATCCGTAGGTGCGCCCGTGAAGAAACGTGAGACATCGGAACTGGCAGAATGATACGCGTTAACCCCGAAAACTAACAAGATAACCCCTGCAACTAAAATCCCAACTGAAATGCCTTTATTCATATATCCTCCTTGCCCAGAAGGGCACACCCGCGCAATTCCTTATAAGCCACGAGGCGTTAAACAATAAGTGCACACGCCTCGCTCAATTGGATGGGCGACTATCCGCCTCCTGCGTTACCGACCTGTCCAATAACCGGGTAATTTTTTACCTTATTCCCACTCTTTCACTAGCCCGGGAGGAGCCTTGTGCCATTTATACCCAGCTGCCGCATCATCATAGCCACGCTTAAAGAGCCTCTGCATTTCCTGACGATCAAACATCTCTTTTTGATTAGGGTTAAAATCCTCCGGAATATACGCTAAATTATAATCCCATCCTTTCTCCTTGGCGAAGGCGTAAACCCTGTAAGTATCCCCGGTCATTTTTGCTGCTTGATTAGTTTCGATCGTACGCGAGGTTATCGCCGTAAGATTATCCTCAACCTGTTTGGAGTGCGGCGACATATAACATAAATTTAAAACATATAATCGCGTTCTAAATTCACCGGAATGCTCCATTCCTTCCATTAGCTGGTAGATGTAAAAAAGCCCGCCAATCACCCCTCCATCAGCATGCATTTCGTCATAACGCTTACCCGCTGCTTCAACTTGAAAATAAACCGGAGGAAGCATGACTGAAAACGAGCATGAAGCCAGAATTATTTTGCGGAACAACTTCAGCGCATCGGCTCCCCCCTTAGATGCCAAAGCCCCCATATCCCAGATAACAAACCCCTGGGCGTCAAGGTCCGAAGTCCCTACGTATAGCCTGCGCCCCTTCCGATACTCTTGTGCGATCTTAGCCATTAAACCCTCATCCATAATATTATCAATTTTTTCAGCAAACCGGTCTGAGGTATTCACAGAATTTCCGAATAAAATACCGAAAACACTCTTCTGCCGCACAACGTCTTTGGTTGATATAGAAGTAAACACCTTTGCCAGCCGGTCTTCATATTCTTTTCCGGAAAATGCAGCAACTGCCAATATCGAGCCGCTTGAATAACCTGTAACTATTTTAAAAACCGGACGACTGCCTTCCTTTGACCACCCATTCAATAGCCCTATACCGTAAGCGCTGCTAGATACACCGCCGCCGATGATCAACACCGGATAGCTCTTTATCCCGTCAGTTAAATATTCTGTTTTACCTTCAGCTTTAAACGACTCTGCCAGGCTTTGCTGCATAAAGAAAGAATCTGGCTTATCTGTGTAGTACCGTATATCCGGCATACCAACAACGACCGCCTGGCCGACCAAGCTTTCCGGAACAGCATGGCGCACACGAGCACACCCTGATAATACTAAAAAACAGGTTATGATTATAAACAGGTAATCCTCTATTTTTTTCCCCATATTTAATTCCTCAATACCGGAGGCATGTCTTTTAAGAAAATCTTTCTGGCCTCTTGATTATGCATTTTACCGACTAAAAAATATAGCCCCGTACCGGCAACCGGCAAAATAATTATCATAATAATCAACAATGCTTTTTTACCTGTGTCCGTGGAACTTTTTAGAACATCGACAATGGCAATGATATCTAGAACCAAAACTAATAATCCCAGCAATTCCCCCATCTTTTAGCCTTTTTTAAGCTATTTTCTTCTTCAAAGATTAATTTGTTTTTGTTCTTCCAAAAATAAAAGAAAGGACCGCTAAAACCAAAAAGACGAAGAATAGAATCTTAGCGATTTCAATAGCGGAGCCTGCAATACGGGTAAACCCAAACACTGCCGCAATAATTGCAATAACAAAAAATGTGACTGCCCAGTTTAACATCGCTTCTCCTTTTTAATTTTGACTCATATTTAATTTTTACAACTTAGTTTCCCACATTTGCAAGATGCTTTCCTGTGTCGGATAGATCTTTTCCCGCGCCTCTAAAAGCATTGCATCCATAAAGATAAACAACGGACAGCAAAGCTAGTATGCCCCATCCCAATAAACTAAATTTTTTCATAGTATTCTCTTTTTTTATAATTGAGCAGATAGAAACATTCCACCCCGCATCTCATAAATTACAACTTTTCCTATACGTTTCTTACGGCCAAACGTGTCAGCCCCACTAAAACCACCGCACCGGCCAGCGCAACCAGGAAGGCACCGATTGAACTACCAGGATATATCCCAATTACCCTGGCCATCCATCCGCCAAACATCGCTCCTACAATCCCAATCACGATGTCTCCGATAATCCCAAACCCCCGGCCCCTGATAATCAGCCCTGCCAACCACCCGATCACCCCGCCGATAAAAAGAAACCACACCCAATATCCCAGGTTATTATTTTCCATATGCATCTCCTTCCTGGTTGCCTATAGCAATTTTGCCTGCTGGCAGGTTTTTTTGCTGTTATCCGTTATCATTTTCCCCCCCCTCCAGCCTGACTATGACTACCTTAAGACGGAATATTCATCGGCTCTGGAACTACAACGTAGCCGCCTTGAGCTGCTTGCTTATAGTAATATCTGCCATCATAATAGTATGTGGTGCCTTCAGCGATAAAACTTGAGCATACCGGCGGCAGGGGATCAATTAACGCTCCAACATCCAAAGCTAAAACTGCCACCCTAAATCCAAAAGCATTACGCCGATACCATCTGCCGTCCCGGAAGTAACACCGGTCTCCTTTATTGTATTCTCTGTTGTCTGCCCGGCTATACTCTCTGCCGGATCCCCATAAACAACCACTCAGGAAAAGTGAAGAAAACACTAAAATTAAAACGCAACAACATGCTAATATCCGTCTTACAGATTTCAACATCCCATCCTCCTTACTAACGCATCATAAAGGTAGCTCATATTTGCATGTTCCTGCTGATACCCAAATCTAAACATTTCTTTCCATAATTCAAACACCTTAAATGATAACCACATATACTCATCGCCAGCCGCCTTTTAATGTTTTATATACTTATTTTATTTACCAAAAATTACCTCCAGCAGCTTAATTAATGCCTGGTCAGTAAATGGTTTTTGCAGATATCCCACTGCGCCTGCTTTTTGAGCCCTCTCATTAAGCCCCCCATTCTTATCTGCCGACATAATAATCACCGGACGGTTAGATCCTGATTTACGAAGACGCTGCTGCGTTTCCCACCCATCTAATCCCGGCATATGTACATCCAAGAGCAAACAACCAGGAGCGCTATTGGACACCAGAATAAAAAAATCCTCAGCACGAGTAAAAGTCTCCACACTAAACCCGTAAGACTCCAGCAGAATACCCAACGCCCGGCACACCGAAGCATCATCATCCACAATATAAATTCGTTTCATCACTACGGGTATCTCCATTGCCATCATTAGGTTATCCTTTCTATTTCTAGTTTCATTTTAGGTAAAACAAAAATTTAATCAATTGTACGCAGGTATAATAGAAAATAATCAAAAGAATATTTATTGTTCCTGTTTAAAACCCTGAAAAATACCTTTACAACAATACAATCAAAGCTAGTTCCGGAAACTTTTGTCTTATTTCAGATTATCTTTTGGCTCAGCAGCCTTAGTAGTCTTAACTCCGCCTGCAGGACTGACCGACTCTAGAAATTCATACCCGGGCTGACCATAAACCCTATTTTTATCACGCTGCACTAATTTACCATCCCAAAAGAGTACCTCCGAATAGATAATTCCCAGCGCATTCATTTTTTCGATCTTGGCCCGGTTATTATTCGGATACTCCCAAACATCGTATTCCCGATTATCAATAATCATCTTGCTTATTTTTTGCGGTTGACCGATCCTGGTAATTACCTCTTCCTTAGACATTCCATAGGTTAAGGCTTTATGTCCACCTTGGTCGAAATTTTGGAAGACAAAACCACATCCGGTTAACCCAAGCAAAAAAATAAATAGAATTATTATTTTCACCTCTAGCCTCCTTTTTGGTATTAAAGTAAATACCACATCACTGTTATATTATTGCAGGAAGAGAAAAAGAATCAATTGTACCCGGGTATAATCGTGGAATTTTGCGGCTGTGCGCGAAGAAAGATTGTATCTTTGAAGTATTAAGGATTACTTAACGCTGAGGGGGAATAAGGCCTGCTTTTTGAGCCAAGCGGATTAACTCGGTAACAGTTTTGGCTTGCATCTTCTGCATCACCCGGCCACGGTGGACCTTGATGGTTTGGAGAGAAATTCCACGCTTAAAAGCAATCTGCTTATTCAGCATTCCCTTAACCACGAAACGAAAAACCTCTAGCTCTCGGGGAGACAAACTTTTGACGCGTCGATTGATCTTGGCTATTTCGTCTTGTTTTTTGTTTTGAGTTTTACTTTTTTCGATTGCGAGCATCACAGCATTAACAATCTTCTGCTTGCTAAAAGGTTTCGTTAGAAAATCAACCGCTCCTGCCTTCATTGCTTTTACGCTCATCGGAATATCCCCGTGCCCAGAAATAAAGATGATCGGAGTAACAATCCCGCGTTTGGTCATTGCTGCCTGAAGGGCAAAACCATTAACCGTCGGTAGATAAACATCCAAAATCAAACATGAGGGTACCTTAGGATGATTAAAAGCTAAAAAACTTAGCGCACGAGTAAAGGTTGCAGTCTTAAACCCATATGATTCTAACAATAGGGATAACGCCCTGCAAATAGAAACATCATCGTCAACAATATAGACAATCGGCCTGCGCTTGTTCATAAAGCATCCTCTAGGCAGTTAGGATAGTGAAATCAAAGGTTACCCCCCGGTCAGGATTATTTTTTGCCTCCAATCGGCCGCCATGTGCCTCAATAATCGAACGGCTGATCGATAACCCCATACCCAAGCCATCAGGCTTGCTGGTGAAAAAGTGAGTAAAAAGCTTGGACATATTATGTGCAGAAATTCCG
>JAGVOR010000165.1 GCA_020052635.1 Candidatus Omnitrophota bacterium | reverse complement strand
ATAGGATTGAATGATCCTGATTATAATTACGTTATCCATACTGCGCCTTTTCGCCGGCAGAAGATAGGTTATTGGAAAACGATCGATCAGGATTATCACTGGCATATTGAAATCATGCCCCGTTTAACTAAAGTCGCCGGTTTTGAATGGGGGACGGGTTTTTATATCTGTCCGCTTCCTCCGGAAGATACGGCAAAATTTTTAAGAGAGGTAAAAATTTAATGGGTGAATTAAGAAGGGATCCCGTGGTCGGCCGCTGGGTAATCGTCGAAATCGAGCATCCCAAGAAGCCGCAGGATTTTGCCTACGAACAGTATATCCCCAGCGGCGGGTTATGCCCGTTTTGTTACGGCAACGAATTTATGACGCCGCCGGAGATAAGCTGTTTTCGCGACCCGGGCACTAATTTTAATGCGCCCGGGTGGCAGGTGCGCGTGGTAGCTAATAAATTTCCCGCTTTACAGATTGAAGGGGAACTTGACCGCCGGGGTTTAGGCATTTACGATATGTCTAACGGGGTGGGAGCGCATGAGGTATTAATTGAAAGCCCTTACCATAATAAAGATATTCCCGAGCTTTTACCCGCTGAGATCGAAAGCTATCTTAAGATGTGCTGTGTGCGCGCGGCGGATTTAAAAAAAGACAGCCGTTTTAAATATATCATGGTTTTTCGTAATTACGGCTCGGCAGCCGGGGCATCGCTGGAGCATCCGCATACGCAGCTGGTAGCGCTGCCGATGGTCCCTAAAAATGCACTGGAGGAGATTCGCGGAGCACAGGATTATTATAATTACCGGGAGCGCTGCATATTTTGCGACATTATCCGCCAGGAGGTTCAGGATAAGGAGAGGATAATTTTAGAAAACAAATATTTTATTTCATTTTGCCCGTTTGTTTCCCGGTTTCCTTTTGAAATTATGATTTTTCCCAAGCAGCATAGCGGTTATTTTTGCCACATCTCGGCTGAGGAGATTTCCGCCCTGGCATTGATCCTTAAGGATACCCTGTCGAAATTAAAAAAAGTATTTGTAAATTTATCATATAACTATATAATTCATTCTGCGCCTATAAACGGAGATGCGGGCGTGGAGTATTACCATTGGCACCTGGAAATTATGCCCAAGCTTACACAGGTGGCAGGTTTTGAGTGGGGAACTGGTTTTTATTTGGATCCGACCTCGCCAGAATTAGCCGCGCAGTATTTAAAAGCCGTAAAAGACTAAGCATAAATATATTGATTCAACAGGCAAGCCGAAAGAGAAAAACTAACAAATCAATAGCTGTTAATCAGGGGGAGGAGTAAGATGGCGGTAAAAGTCGGAATTAACGGGTTTGGCAGGATCGGGCGTTTAGTGGCACGGGCGATTTTAGAAAAAAATTCAAAAGATATAGAACTCGTGGCGATCAACGATTTAACGGATGCCAAGAGCAATGCATATCTTTTTAAATATGATTCGGTGCACGGTGGTTTTAACGGCGAGGTAAAGGCTACCGCCGATGATGTGATTTCGGTTAACGGTAAAGCGATTAAAGTTCTCAGCAAAAGAGATCCGGCGGAGCTTCCCTGGAAAGATTTAGGGGTAGAAATTGTGGTGGAGTCGACCGGTTTATTTACCATCAAGAAGGACGGGGTAAATAAAAAAGGAAAGGAAGTTAAGGGCGCAGAGAACCATATCACTAAGGGCGGTGCCAAGAAAGTTATAATTTCTGCTCCCGCGGAAGGTGAAGATATTACTATTGTCATGGGGGTTAATGAAGCAAAATATGACCCTAAAAATCATCATGTCGTTTCCAATGCTTCTTGTACGACTAACTGCCTTGCTCCGGTAGCCAAGATTATGCAGGATAACTGGGGGATTGTAAAAGGTTTGATGACTACCATTCACTCCTATACTAATGATCAGAAGGTGCAGGATATGGCGCATTCGGACCTGCGCCGGGCAAGGGCGGCCGCGGTTTCGATGATCCCTACTTCAACCGGCGCGGCCAAGGCAATTTCCCTGGTGATCCCGGAATTAAAAGGTAAGTTAGACGGTTTTGCTATCCGCGTACCCACTCCGAATGTTTCGGTGGTGGATCTAACCGCTGTTTTAACCAAGAAAGCTACTGCGGAAGAATTGAATGCCGCTTTTAAGGCTGCTGCAGAGGGTAAGCTGAAAGGGATACTTGGGTATACCGAAGATCCGGTAGTTTCGATCGATTTTAACCATTGCGCATTAAGTTCGATCGTGGATGCCAAAATTACTAAGGTTATCCAGGATGATTTTGTAAAGATCCTGGCTTGGTATGACAATGAGTGGGGTTATTCCAACCGCGTAGTCGATCTGTGCGAGTATATGGTAAAGAAAGGGCTCTAAGTTCGAAAGAAGGGGATAAAATGGCAAAGTTAACTTTAAAAGACCTGGATTTAAAAAATAAAACAGTATTAGTGCGGGCGGATTTTAATGTGCCGCAGGATGCGGAACTTAAAATTACCGACGATACGCGGATTCGCTCGACACTGCCGACTCTGAAATATATTTTAGAGCAAGGGGCTAAAAAGTTAGTGTTAATCAGTCATTTAGGCAGGCCGGACGGCAAGGTTGTGGCTAAATACAGCCTCAAGCCGGTAGGGGCGCGTTTAAAAGAGCTTTTGGGTGAGGAGGTGCTCTGTTTAAATGATTGTATCGGCGATGATATCAAGCAGGAGATCGATCAGGCTAAGGGAAAAGTGATTCTTTTAGAGAACCTGCGCTATCATGCTGAAGAAGAAGCCAATGACGCTGGTTTTGCTAAAAAGCTAGCCAGTCTGGCTGATATTTTTGTGAATGACGCTTTCGGTACCGCCCATCGGGCGCATGCCTCTACCGAAGGGGTTACGCATTTCTTAAAATCTGCCGCCGGATTTTTACTGGAAAAAGAAATTCAGTATATCGGAGGCGCGGTTAGCAATCCGGATAAGCCTTTTATGGTTATTTTAGGCGGGGCCAAAGTTTCCGATAAAATCGGGATGATCGAGAACCTGCTGCCTAAATGTGATGCGGTGATCATCGGCGGAGGCATGGCTTATACTTTTCTTAAGGCTGGCGGCCAGGAGATCGGAAACTCAAAGCTGGAAAAAGATAAACTGGATTTAGCTAAATCTATCCTAAAGCAGGCCAGATCGTTAAACAAAGAGATCTTACTGCCGGTTGACCATTTAGTCGTCGACAAGGTTGATCCTGACGCTAAGAGCGAAATCGTTGAGCAGATACCGGCGGGCAAGATTGCCGTAGATATCGGGCCTAAAACGGTTAAGTTGTATCAGGATAAATTAAAATCCGCCAAGACCATTGTTTGGAACGGGCCACTGGGAATTTTTGAGATGGATGCTTTTAGTAAGGGTACGCTTGAGGTAGCTAAATTTATCGCTACGCTTGAGGCTGTCTCAATTATCGGCGGCGGAGATACAGCGGCGGCCATCGCAAAATTCAAGTTAGAGGGTAAGATGTCGCATATTTCAACCGGAGGAGGGGCAAGCCTGGAGTTTTTAGAGGGTAAAACTTTACCCGGGATTGCAGCATTAACGGATAAATAATATTATTTAGTTGTGCCTCGGGCAGCTAAATTCGTAGCTGCCCGAGGTTGATTCGCGCATTGACTTACCCACACTTTAGCCACAAGGCTACACCGACGCAATACGGTTAAGCGTCGGGTGAAGGGTGCGTAAGTCAAGCGCTCATAAAATGAGAAAATCGATTATTGCCGGAAATTGGAAGATGTATAAAACGATTAATGAAGCCATTGATTTAGCTAATGGTTTAAAGCGCGAGCTTTTTAAGCTGAATTTTAGCAGTGTCGATGTGGTATTATGCCCGGGGTATTGCGCCTTAAGCGAGGTGGCGGAGGTTTTAAATGAAACGGATATCGGTTTAGGGGCTCAGGATGTTTATTGGCAGGATGAAGGGGCTTTTACGGGGGAGGTATCCCCGGTAATGTTAAAAGATGCCGGCTGCCAGTATGTGATTATCGGGCACTCTGAGCGCAGGCAGTTTTTCGGCGAAACCAATCAAACCGTAAATAAAAAAATCAGAGCCAGTTTAAAACACGGATTGACTCCCATCGTTTGTGTGGGTGAAAATCTGCAGGAAAGAGAGGCCGGCCAGACATTTAATCTGATCAAGAATCATCTCCAGGGCAGTTTTGAAGGTTTAGGCGCCGAGGCCTTACTGAAAACCGTGATTGCTTATGAACCGGTTTGGGCAATCGGTACCGGTAAAACGGCAACCCCGGATGAGGCCCAGGAGGTGCATCAATATATCCGTCAGCTTTTAAAAGAGATGTATGACGAAGAAACTGCCGGTCAAATCAGGATTCAATACGGCGGAAGCGTCAAACCGGAGAATATCGCGGAATTAATCGGTAAGCCCGATGTGGACGGCGCTTTGGTCGGCGGGGCAAGCTTAAAAGTAGATAGTTTTAGTGCTATCGTAATCAAAGCCAGTGAGGTAGTAAAATGACGATCTTGTTGATTGTAGTCCATGTTTTCGCTTGTATTGTTCTAATCACTTTAGTGCTGATCCAGAGGGGAAGAGGGGCGGGTTTGGTGGAAAGTTTCTCCGGAGTTGAGTCGATGTTCGGCACTAAAACCAGTGTTTTTCTCACCCGGACCACGACAATTATGTCGATTGTTTTTTTTCTGACCTGTTTGGGATTAGCTGTTTTATCGGTTAGGCAGAGCAAGTCATTAATGCGTAACCTTTCCGGTCCAGCCGGTAAAGTTGAGGCGGATAAGGGGCAGACTCCTCAGGAAGCCGGCACTGCCGCTCAGCCTGAAACAGCTAAGCCGGTTGTGCCGGCACAACTGCCGGCTGCCGCCGATGTTTTGGATGCCGCTCAAGCCCAATAAAATCAAGCCAATTAAAATCAAGGCTGCCCCTGCAATGGGCAGCCTTTTTCTTGACGATGAAAAATAAAAAACTATTTTGGATTTTTGCTTTAAGCAGCGCGGTTTATTTCACGCAGGGTATTGAGGGGCTGCCTTCCCAGGGGTTATTCTATTATCTTAAAGAAACCTTGAGTTTCCCGGCGGAAAAAATTATGCTGATCGGCAGCTTAACTACTTTTGCCTGGCTGATTAAGCCGTTAATCGGATACCTGATCGATCATTTATTAAGCAAAAGGGCATGGATTTTTATTTCTTTGGCGTTGGATCTGGTTTTTGTTTTAATTTTAGGCCTCACCCAACTGCCCATTTTTATTTTACTGGCCTTGCTGGTGATTAGCTCCGCCAGCGCAGCTTTCCGCGATGTTGCAGTAGACGGGGTGATGTGCGTAGAAGGCAAACAGTATCAGGCTACCGGTAAAATTCAGAGCATCCAATGGATTTCAATTTTAATTGCCGGGTTATTTACCGGATTAGGCGGAGGGTTACTGGCGCAGAAATGGGGGTATCAAGCAGCGTTCTTGTGTTTGGTTCCGGTTTACCTGCTGGTGGGGATACCGGCATATTTCTACCGGGAAGAAAAAACCGCCAGACCGCCCTCTACTTTATTGAGGGATTTAAAACTGCTGATCAGCGATAAACAAATTTTAATCATCGGCCTATTCATCTTTCTCTACAAATATTCGCCTTCTTTCGGCACCCCGTTATTTTTTATTCAGCGGGATATTTTTAAATGGGATAAAATCTGGATCGGGGCCCTGGGCTCGATTAGCACGGTGTTCGGAGTAATCGGGGCATTATGTTATTATAAATTCAGCCAGAGGATCAATATTAAAAAGTGGCTTTATGGCTCGGTAATTTTAGGGGCCTTGACTACTTTAAGCTATCTTTATTATACCCCCCAAACCGCAATAGCCTACGATGTGGCCTATAGTTTATTAGGGATGTTTATATTCTTGATGGTGATGGATTTTATGGCTCGCCACTCCGTTAGCGGGCTTGAGGCAACGTCATTTGCGTTTTTATGCAGTATTAATAATTTAGCCGTAGTCGCCAGTAATTTATCCGGTGCCTTTTTGCTTCCCTTGATCGGATTAAAATGGCTAATCATTATTTCGGCCTCTGCCAGCTTTCTTTGCCTGTTGCTGATTAACCGGATAGAGTAACCGTTATTTTTTATTGCCATTTAACCCGGTATTCTATATAATATAGCGATGATGGAATTCCTGAAGCCCTACATACTTAGCTTTATTCCGCTGTTTGTGGCAGTAGACGCAATTGCCAACATTCCTGTTTTTTTGTCTTTAGTCGAACATGCTTCAAAACCTGCCAGAAAAAAAATTATTTTAGACGCGGTGATTACGGCTACTGCGGTGGCGGTGATCTTTATGTTCGTCGGTAAATGGGTGCTTTCATTATTGGGGGTAACCATTCCGGATTTTCAGATCGCCGGAGGAGTGCTTTTGTTTGTAATTGCCGTGCGGCTATTATTGCCCGGGGCGCAAAAAAGCATATTAACCAGCGGGCACGATAAAGATTTAGGTGTGTTTCCTTTAGGGACTCCGCTGATTACCGGTCCGGCGGTTTTAGCGACGACCTTAATGATCAGGAATAATTACGGCGTTTTAGTTACTTTGGTGGCGGTAGGATTAAATATGTTTTTTGTCTGGGTTACTTTGGTGAAAGCGGATAAGATCATCAAGGTGATCGGGCCCAGCGGCACGCGGGCTTTTTCTAAAATCATGTATATATTGTTGGCTGCCATTGCCGTAATGATGATCCGGCATGGCATAACCGGAGCGCTACGATTATGATGCGCAAAGTTTTAACCTTTATTATGGCCGGCGGAAAAGGCGAACGCCTACTGCCGTTGACCAAAGACCGTACTAAACCGGCGGTTCCTTTCGGGGGGATTTACCGGATTATCGATTTTACTTTAAGTAACTGTATTAATTCAGGTTTACGCAAAATTTATATTCTGACCCAGTATAAATCCGCTTCTTTGCAAAGGCATATCCGTTTAGGCTGGAATTTTCTGCCTTCGGAGCTGGGGCAGTTTATTGAATTGCTTCCGGCGCAACAGCGCATCGGCGATTCCTGGTATCTGGGGACAGCGGATGCAATTTATCAGAACCTTTATACTTTAGATCTGGACCGTCCGGATGAGGTTTTAATTTTAGCCGGTGACCATATCTACAAGATGAATTATTATTCGATGATTGATGTGCACCGTGAAAAAAATGCTGATTTGACGGTAGGGGTGGTGGAAGCCGAAAAATATAAATCCAGGCATTTAGGGGTAATTGAAACTGATGATCAGGGGCAGGTAACCGGATTCCATGAAAAACCGGCTAATCCTAAGACGATTCCCGGCTCTCCGGATAAGATCTTCGGCTCGATGGGAATTTATGTTTTTAACCAGTCAGTACTGGTGCGGGAGCTTCTGGAAGATGCTAAGAATAATAAATCCTCGCATGATTTCGGTAAAGATATTATCCCCCAGATGCTCAAAAAAGGGATGAAGGTGGTGGCTTATAATTTCCGCGATGAAGCAACGGGCCAGCAGTATTGGCGGGATATCGGGACCATCGATGCTTATTACGAGGCGAATATGGAGTTGATCCAGGCTAACCCGACTTTCAACCTTTATGACCAGGAGTGGTTGATTCGTACTTTTCAGGAGCAGTATCCGCCGGTTAAAACCGTGCACTCCGGAGATAAGGAAGAAGGCAGGGTCGGTTTAGTGCTTGATTCGATTGTTTCGGAAGGCTGCGTGGTTTCCGGCGGCAGGGTCCAGCGTTCGATTCTCTCTCCGAATGTCCGCATTAATAGTTTCTCGGAGGTCTATGACTCAATTCTTATGGAAGGGGTTAATGTCGGCCGGCACGCTAAAATCAAGCGGGCGATTATCGATAAAGATGTAAGCATCCCCCAGGGAATGGTGATCGGTTTTAATTTGGAAGAAGATAAAAAGAGGTTTTTTATCAGTGAAGCGGGGATTGTGGTCGTGGCTAAGCGTACGGAGTTTAAATAACCGCGATGATTAGAAAAGCTAAAATTAAAGACATTAAGCAAATTCAGGGGTTGATTGCCTATTTTGCCAAGAAGGATGTTATGTTACCGCGTTCGCTGAATGAGCTTTATGAGAATATCCGTGATTTCTGGGTTTATGAGGAGAGGGGTAAAATTTGCGGATGTGCGGCTTTGCATGTCTCCTGGGATGACCTGGCCGAAGTTAAATCTTTGGCGGTAGCGCAAAACCGGCAAGGCCGCGGCTGGGGGAGGGATTTAGTAACGGCTTGCCTCACCGAAGCTGGCCTGATGGGGGCGAAAAAGATATTTGTCCTGACTTACCAGCCGGAATTCTTCAAAAAATTAGGGTTTAAGAAAATTAAACATGAAAACCTGCCACATAAGATTTGGGCGGAGTGTATTAACTGCCCTAAATTCCCCAACTGCCAGGAAATTGCCTTATTAAAAATCTTGTAAAATTAAAATAATATGATACAATTTTACAACTTGGTAATTTTCTCAAGATTTGTATTTTTATCCTGTTAATGGGAGGAAAAGATGGATTATTTATTGACTGATGAGCAAAAAATGATTAAGGACCTGGCGCATAAGATTGCCGAAGAGAAGATCCGGCCGGTTGCCGCCAAATATGATATTAGCGAAGAATACCCCTGGGAGGTATTGAAGGTGATGGGGGAGAGCGATATGTTCGGTTTATTTATCCCTGAAGAGTATGGCGGTTTT
>JAGVOR010000112.1 GCA_020052635.1 Candidatus Omnitrophota bacterium | reverse complement strand
GATGTCTCTTTGGTCGTGCCCTCTAAGATAACTGCCAGAATCCAGGAAGCGCACATTACGATTGCCCACATTATATGCGAAATGATCGAGCAGGAGCTTTGCCAGGAACAAAAATAGTTTCGCTTCCTGAGCTTAAGCGTAAAATTAATCGCTTGAAAAAGAACGGTAAGCGGATGGTATTTACCAATGGCTGTTTCGATATCCTGCATTACGGCCATGTCAAATATCTTCAGGATGCCCGCGCTAAAGGTGATTTTTTGGTGGTGGCGGTAAACAGCGATTCTTCGATTAAAAATATCAAAGCAAAAAACCGGCCGGTTATTTCCCAGGGGGACCGTTTAAAAACTCTGGCGGCTTTATCTTGCGTGGATTTTGTTATTTTGTTTGGCCAAAGTAACCCTTTGCGGCTGATTAAGGCGTTAAAGCCGGATATCCTGATTAAGGGGGCGGACTGGAGCAGGAAAAATATCATCGGCGCGGATTTTGTTTCCAGTTACGGCGGTAAAGTTTTGACTGTTGATTTAGTTAAAGGCCGTTCAACCAGTTTAATCATTGAAAAAATTGTCAGGGATTTCTCAAAAAGCTAATATCGGCCGCATTCTGGATGCCAATCTTAACCGGGCTAAAGAAGGCTTGCGGGTTTGCGAAGAGATTACCCGTTTTGTTCTTAACCAGCATAAGATCACGGCAACTTTTAAGGCCCTGCGGCACCGGGTTAATATTTTAAGCGCAAGGTTTTATCCGCACGGTATGCTGCTTAAGCACCGCCAGGCGCAAAGCGATGTGGGCAGGTTAAATTCCCGGGGGGAATTAAAACGCGCAAATTTAGCCGACGTTTTTTTTGCCAATATACAGAGAGTTAAAGAATCTTTGCGGGTACTGGAAGAATTTAGCAAGTTAAGCGACAAAAGAAACGCGCTGGGGTTTAAAGCGCTGCGCTATCAAGTATATGCATTGGAGAAAGAGGCTTTTAAAAAAATCTCTGCTTTATCTGATTTTAGATAAAGATTATCTTGCTTTACAAAAAACCAGGGATTTATTCGGCGCGCCGGAGATCGGTATCATTCAGCTGCGGGATAAGACCGGCAGTAAGGCCAGGGTATTGAAGAATGCCCGCTGGCTGCGTAAAAAAATCGATCCCGTAAAAAAGCTCTTGATCATTAATGATTACGCCGACTTGGCGTTTAAATCCGGTGCTGACGGCGTGCATTTAGGGCAGGATGACCTTAGCGTAAAAGCGGCCAGGCGTTTATTGGGCCCGGATAAGATTATCGGGTTATCCTGTCATAATCTGGCGCAGGCGCTAAAAGCGCAAAGAGACGGGGCGGATTATATTGGCATCGGGCCAATTTACCCTACGCCGACTAAACCCGCCGCTGCGGCGATTGGGGTCAAAGCTGTCCGTAAGTTAAGCCGGTACAAGATTAAAATACCTTATTTTGCTATCGGTGATATTCACCCGGGGAATCTGGAGGCGCTGATGGCTGCGGGTATCAAGCGGGTGGCGGTTTGCCGGGCGGTTTTAGCCGCCAGGAATCCGTGTCAAATTTCTAAAGTCCTTTACCGAAAATTAAAAATATGACGCAACTGGAATTTGCCCAACGCAATATTATTACTCCGTTAATGGTCAAGGTGGCTCAAGCCGAAGGAGTCAAGCCTCAAGAGCTGGCGCGCCTGATCCGCCTGGGGCAGGCGGTCATTCCTTTAAACATTAATCATAAAATTAAAAAGCCATGTGCGGTGGGAAAAGGTTTATCCACTAAGGTTAATGCTAATATCGGTACCTCTACCGATGAATCGCAAATTAAAGGTGAAATCCAAAAACTTAAAATCGCGATCAAGTATGGCGCTGATGCGCTAATGGATTTGAGCGTAGGGGGTAATCTTATCCGGATGCGCAAGGAAGTTCTAAAGCACTCATCTATTCCGGTGGGGACTGTTCCGGTTTATGAAATTGCCGTCAGGGCTTACAACCGCTGCCGGAATTTCCTCAAGTTCGATGCGCAGGATGTCCTGGAAGTTTTAACTGAACAAGCTAAACAAGGGGTTGATTTTTTTACGATTCACAGCGGCGTGACCCTCCGTAGTTTAGCGGTTTTAAACCGCAATCAACGGTTGATGGGGGTAGTTTCCCGCGGCGGGGCGATGATTGCCAGTTGGATTAAATACCACCGTCAGGAGAATCCTTTCTACTCGCAATTCGACCGGATCCTTGAGATTGCCCGGGCCTATGATGTAACCTTAAGCTTAGGAGATGGTTTAAGGCCGGGATCGGTACTGGATGCTACGGATAAAGCGCAGATTGCGGAATTAAAAATTCTGGGTAATTTAGCCAGGCGTGCCAGGAATCAAGGTGTCCAGGTGATGATCGAAGGGCCGGGGCATGTGCCTTTGGATCAGATCGAAACGAATGTCGCTTTAGAAAAGAAGTATTGCGGGGGAGCTCCTTTTTATGTTTTGGGGCCGCTGGTGACGGATGTGGCGGCTGGGTATGATCATATTACTTGCGCTATCGGCGGAGCGATTGCCGCCAGCGCGGGAGCAGATTTTTTATGTTATGTAACTCCGGCTGAACACCTGCGCCATCCCAGCGCCAGTGATGTCAGGGAGGGTGTGATTGCTTCGCGGATCGCGGCGCATGCCGCTGATCTGGTTAAACGCAAAAAAAGCGCGATTCTCTGGGATAAAAAGATTTCAACCGCCCGGCGGCAAAGAAACTGGAAAAAGCAAATCGCTTTATCCATAGATCCGGATAAGGCAAAGGAATATCGTTTAAGCAGCAAGCCTAAATTGTCCAATGTTTGTACGATGTGCGGAAAATACTGCTCGATTAAATTGATGGAAGATTGCAAAAAGAAGTAAATTGCAGCGCTTGGCGTTTATCGGTATCACCCGACGCAGATTGGAATTGCGTCGGTGCGGCCTTGTGGCCAGTGCGCGGGTACGCGATAGGTATCGCG
>JAGVOR010000139.1 GCA_020052635.1 Candidatus Omnitrophota bacterium | reverse complement strand
TTTCAATTCCGCAACATCCTGGTCATCAACCAGCTTACCGGTAGCTAAATACCTTTTACCGCTGAAATCAAAGGTTTTAGTTTCGTATTGAAAACCGAATTTCTTTCCGGCGGCGGCTAATACTTTTAAACCTTCGTTAACTACTTCAGGGCCTGTGCCATCCCCGGGAATCACCGCAATTTTATACATCGAACACCTCTTTAGTTTTTATCTAGACGTGAAGTACCTACGAGGCGCCAACCGAGTAGGTATCGAACACCTCTTTAGTTTTTATCTAGACGTGAAGTACCTACGAGGCGCCAGCCGAGTAGGCAATAAACTCCTTTTAGGCTTTCGCCTTTTGCTGCTTAATGTAATTAATCAACCCCCCGCTTTCCACGATCTGCTGTAAGAAGCCGGGGAAAGCCTGGGTACGATAAGTTTTGCCTTGAGTTAAATTCTTAATTATCCCGCTGCCTAAATCGATTTCCACCATATCGCCGTCGCTAAACTTTTCCACCTCACTAGACTCCAGAAACGGCAAACCGATATTGATCGCATTCCTAAAAAAAATGGCCGCAAAACTTTTGGCGATTACCGCCTGCACCCCGCACCCTTTAATCGCTAAAGGCGCATGTTCCCGACTTGAGCCGCAGCCAAAATTCCTGCCAGCAACAATGATATCCCCCGGGCTGACTCTTTGGCTAAACTCCGGATTAATCGTTTCCATACAATGTTTACCCAGCTCCTGCGCGTCGGTTGAAACCAGGTATTTAGCCGCAATGATATCATCGGTGTTAACATCATCCCCGAATTTATGCACTTTGCCTTTAATGATCATTTGATCCTCGCCGGATGCGTAATTTTACCGGTAATCGCGCTGGCGGCAGCCACCGCCGGATTAGACAGATAAACAAAAGATTTGGGGCTGCCCATTCGCCCGATAAAGTTACGGTTGGTCGTCGCGACGGCTACTTCGCCGTCGGTTAAAATCCCCATATGCCCGCCAAGGCAAGGCCCGCAGGTAGGGGTTGAAAATACTCCGCCGGCTTTCACAAAAATCTCAGCCAACCCTTCCTTAACCGCCTGCAAGTAAATTTTCTGCGTCGCCGGGAAAATAATCAATTTTACCCCCTTAGCCGCCTTTTTCCCTTTCAGTATCGAGGCGGCAATCCGCAGGTCGCTAATCCTGCCGTTCGTACAGGAACCGATTACGGCCTGGTTAATCTTGATATCTTTTAAGGCACTGACCGGCTTGACATTGCTAGGTAAATGCGGGCAAGCCACTAGCGGCTCTAAGCCGGTAACATCCCATTCGTATATCTTTTCATATTGAGCATCCGGGTCGGAATAATAAAATTTCGGTTGGCGCTTAAACCCGGCCACATACTTTTTAGTTTTTTCATCCGGCTCGATTAACCCGGCCCTGGCCCCCGCCTCGATCGCCATATTGCAGATCGAAAATCGGTCATCCATGCTTAAGCCTTTAATCACCGGACCGCTAAATTCCATTACCTTATATAAAGCCCCATCCACCCCGATTTGACCGATGGTATAAAGTATCAGATCCTTGCCGCCCACCCATTTATTCAACTTACCCTTAAATATAAACTTTACTGTCGGCGGCACCTTCAACCAGCACTTGCCGTCAATATAGGCGCGGGCCAGATCCGTAGACCCCATTCCGGTGGCATAAGCCCCCAGCGCCCCGTAAGTACAGGTGTGCGAATCCGCACCGACAATTAAATCTCCGGGCAAGACAATCCCTGCTTCAGGAAGCAGCGCGTGCTCAATCCCCATCTGCCCTACTTCAAAATAGTTTTTAATCTTTTGCTCTTTGGCGAATTCCGCCAGGATCTTGCATTGGTTGGCGCTTTTTAAATCTTTGGCCGGGGCAAAATGATCAGGCACTAAAACAATTTTATTTTTGTTATAAACCTGCCTAAACCCCGATTTTTTAAATTCGGCAATGGCCAGCGGCGCGGTAATATCATTGGCCAAAGCTACGTCTACCTTGGCCTCAATAAACTCCCCCGGCTTAATCTTTGACAAACCGGCATGCTGCATCAAAATTTTTTCCGCTAGCGTATAACCCATTTTAAAAAAGGCCCTACCACCGAAGGTTTATTCCTGCTGTTGTGTGTTTACTTATTTTAAATTTAACCTTTAAATTTCTTGACAATCAGAGAGGCGTTGTGTCCGCCAAACCCTAGAGAATTGGACATGCAGGCATTAACTTCAACCTTACGTGCGGTGTTGGGGACATAATCCAAATCACACTCCGGATCAGGATACTCATAATTGATGGTAGGAGGAACAACCCCTTCTTTAATCGCTAAACAACAAGCCACAAATTCTACGCCTCCGGCTGCACCTAAAAGATGGCCGGTTACCGATTTAGTCGATGAAACCATCACTTTCTTGCTATGAGCACCGAATGCTTTTTTCATAGACAGTGTTTCAATTTTATCATTAAGCTTGGTCGAGGTACCGTGGGCATTAATATAAGTAATTTCCTGCGGATCCATCCCCGCATCTTTTAACGCCATAGTCATCGCTGCCGCGGCCCCCGCCCCGTCAGGATCAGGAGCGGTAATATGGTAAGCATCACAGGTTGAGCCGTAGCCGACGATTTCAGCGATAATATTTGCCTTTCTGGCTCGGGCGTGCTCTAAAGTTTCCATAACTACCAGCCCGGCACCTTCCCCCATAATAAAACCGTCCCGATCCCGGTCAAAGGGGCGAGATGCCTTCTGCGGAGCATCATTACGGGTAGAAAGTGCTCTTAAAGCACAAAAACCACCTACGGAGGTAGAAACAATGCATGCTTCAGTACCGCCGGCAAGCATCACATCAGCATCCCCATAAAGAATTGACCGGTAAGCATCTCCAATGGAATGCGATCCTGAAGCACAAGCCGTGGCAATGCAGGTATTAGGCCCTTTTAATCCATGAACAATCGCTACTAAACCGGCGGCTTCATTTACGATGAGCATAGGGATTAAAAACGGGGAAAGCCTGGAAGGCCCCTTACTCAACAAAATCTTATGTTCATCTTCAATCGTTTGCAAACTGCCGATTCCGGAACCGACAACCACCCCGATCCGATGCCTGTCCTCCTGATCTAAGTTCAGCCCGCTTGATTCGATTGCCTGTTTAGCCGCGGCGACCGCATACTGCACGAATTTTGCGGTGCGCTTAATTTCCTTAAGCGAAATCCCATGCTGCGTCGGGTCGAAATTCTTGACCTCCGCGGCAATCCGGGAATCAAAACCTGCCGCATCAAAAGCTGTAATCGGCCCAATTCCACCCTTACCTTCGACTAATGCGCTCCAAAAACTTGGAACATCGTTGCCTACCGGGCTAATCACCCCTAAACCTGTAATCACAACTCGTTTTTTCATAATTAGATTAATATAAATTTACCCCGCGATAGTTAAAACTGCGGGGTAAATTGGTTTTTACGGCTGATTATAACTTATTTGGCGCTTTTTTCATCAATATACTTGATGGCATCGCCGACGGTGGCAATCTTTTCCGCATCCTCATCGGGAATTTCGATACCGAACTCTTCCTCTAAAGCCATAACTAATTCTACGGTATCCAATGAATCCGCCCCTAAATCATCGACAAACGATGCTTCCGGAGTAACCTCTTCGGGTTTTACGCCTAACTGTTCAGCTATGATTGATTTTACTTTCTCTTGTGATGCCATTGTCTCCTCCTTAATGAGCGCTCAACTTACGAACACGCAGTGTGAGTAAGTTGATGCGCGAATTATACCCCTCACTTCAATTCCGGGTATTAAATGAGCCCTTTACTCCAGGGGCTTTTTTATAAAAAATTACGCCATCACCATACCGCCGTCAACGGTAATAACCTGACCGGTGATATACCTTGACTCCTGGGAGGCTAAAAACAAACACAGATTAGCCACATCTTCAGGAGTACCTAATGTGCCAAGCGGAATAGCCTCTTGCATCTTCTTTTTGATCTCTTCCGGCAGTTTAGCCGTCATCTCAGTCTGAATAAAACCCGGGGCCACCGCATTGGCATTAATATTACGGCTGGCTAATTCCTTAGCCACTGTTTTTGTAAGAGCAATTATTCCGGCTTTGGAGGCCGCATAATTGGCCTGGCCCGGATTACCCATCAAACCGATGATCGAAGCGATACTGATAATCCTGCCGCTTCTTTGCTTAACCATCGGCCGCGACACAGCTTTAATACAGTTAAATGTACCTTTCAGGTTGACATTAATTACCGCATCCCAGTCGCTTTGGGACATTCTCAGCAAAAGATTGTCTTTAGTAATCCCTGCGTTGTTAACTAATATATCAACCTTTCCCATTTTGTCAAGAATTTTGTTTACCCCGTCTTCGACCGCTTCATAGTTAGTCACATCCATCGCTAAAGCCATCGCTTTGCGGCCTAAACCTTCGATATCTGCGGCAGTTTTTTGGGCAATTTCCAGGTTAACATCCGCCACCACGATATCCGCACCCTCCCTGGCAAAGGTCATGGCAATCGCTTGGCCGATACCTCTTGCTCCACCGGTGATTAGGGCCACTTTATCTTGTAGTCTCATTAGGCTTACCCCCTAAAATATTTTTAAATGATATCCGCACCCTTCTCTATATTTATTACCTGGGCGTTACCCTCAATCCTGCGCATTAACCCTTTCAATACTTTACCCGGGCCAAATTCAATAAAGCTGGTTACCCCTTTTGACAGGATCAATTTCATCGAATCTTCCCAGAGGACACTGGAAGAAACCTGCCGGATTAGGTTTTGTTTAATCTCGGCAGCATCGGTAACCGACTTACCCGTGACATTACAAACCACCGGCCATTTAGGAGTATTGATCTTCATCTTATCTAACTCCTGAGCCAGTTTTGCGCAAGCCCCTTGCATAAATGAAGAATGGAACGCCCCGCTGACCTCTAAAGGCACCGCCAGCTTGGCCCCTGCTGCTTTAGCCAGCGTTTGCGCCTGCTCAATCGCGGCGGCACTGCCGGAAATTACGGTCTGGCCCGGACAATTAATATTAGCTACCTCGGCACCGGCTTTTACGCAAACCTCCCGGGCAGCGGCCAAATCCAGGCCGATCACCGAAAGCATCTTACCCGGCCGCTTAACCGCCTCCTCTTCCATAAACTCACCCCGGCGGGCCACCAGATAAACCGCGTCGGAAAACTCAAGCGCTCCGCTGGCCACTAAAGCCGAATACTCCCCTAAACTTAAACCCGCCATATACCCGTCAACTTCCGGATGGCGGCTCAAATATGCTTGCCAGCAGGCAACCGACATCGTCACAATTGCCGGTTGGCAATTATTCGTCTTGGTTAACTCCTCAAGCGGGCCGTTAAAACAAAGCTGGCTGATCGAAAAACCTAAAACTTCATCCGCTTGGTCAAAAACTGCCTTGGCAGACGGGAAATTTTCATAAAGATCCTTACCCATCCCCACATACTGGCTGCCCTGGCCGGCAAAAAGATAACCTACCATTTAATAATGCAAGCGCCCCAAACCAGGCCTGCCCCGAATGCATCCAGAAGAATGATATCTCCCCGCTTAACCTTACCTTCAGCCACCGCTTCAACAAGGGCGGTAACCGTAGAAGCGCTGGACATATTACCGCATCTTTCGATATTAAGATAAACCTTCTCTTCCGGAATCCCTAATTTCTTAGCCACGGCCATAATAATCCGTGAATTAGCTTGATGGGGAATAATCAAATCGACATCGGCGAATGTCAAACCTGCCTGCTTTAATACCGTTTGGGCGGCCATGGTCATCGTATTCACCGCGATCTTGAATAATTCGTTACCGGACATTTTTAGAAAATGCTGGTGGGCATCTACCGTAGTATGCGTAGCCGGGTTTCTGGAACCGCCTCCGGGGACATTGAGAATATCTACTTTGGAACCATCACAGCCTAAATAGGTCGAAATAATCCCGCCGTGCTTGACTTCCGCCAAAACTACTGCCCCTGCTCCATCACCGAACAAAACACAGGTATTGCGGTCCTGCCAATCGGTAATTGACGATAGTACTTCCGCGCCAACTACCAAAGCATTCTTATAAGTACCGCTAGCGATAAACTGCTGGGCTACCGAGATACCGTAAACAAAACCGGCGCAGGCCGCGGAAAGATCAAAACAGGCTGCCTTTGGCGCCCCCAGCATATTCTGCAGGATCGCCGCCGTTGAAGGCGTAGGCATATCCCCGGTAATTGTAGCGACGATAATTAATTCGAGGTCTGCGGGTTTAAAATTAGCGTTGGCCAGCGCCTTCTGCGCCGCCTTAAAAGCTAAATCCGAAGCTGCCTCACCGGATGCCGCTAAATGCCTCTCCTTGATACCGGTACGCGTGGTAATCCACTCATCCGAGGTATCGACCATCTTTTCCAGCTGCTGATTAGTTAAAATCTTTTCCGGCAGGTATTCGCCTACCCCGAGAAAACCTACTTTTTTCACTTAACTACCTTTCTATCGGATTATTTGATTGCTTCCAGGATTTTGGCATTGACTTGGCGCTCGATCTCTTCTTTGGCTACCCGGATGGCATTTTTGATCGCCCGGGCATTTGAGCGGCCATGGCCGATAATCACTACCCCGTTGACTCCCAACAAAAGCGCTCCGCCGTATTCCGCGTAATCGATTTCTTTCTTAAAACGCTTAAGGCTGGGCATCATAAAAATCAAGCCCAGTTTTCCCCAGATATTACTTAAAAGATGGCGTTTGAGGAATTTTTGCATCGCCTCAGCGGCGCTCTCCGAAACTTTTAATGCCACATTGCCGACAAAACCGTCGCAAACAATAATATCGCACTTACCCGTAAACAGGTCCTTGCCTTCAATATTACCGGTAAAATTTACTTTACTTTTTTCCAAAAGCTCATAGGCCTCGCGGATAAAATCCGTGCCCTTTTTCTCTTCTTCGCCGATATTCAACAAGCCCACAGTAGGGTTAGGTTTATTCAAGATGGTCTTGCAATAAGCATCCGCCATAATTCCATATTGCAATAACTGGCTGGGTTTAGGGTCGATATTGGCCCCCACGTCAATAATCAAAGAGTTACCTTTTAAGGTAGGCGTAACCAGGCCGATCCCCGGGCGTTCAATCCCGGGCAAAAGCCGCAATTCCAAAGTCGCCGCGCAAACCACTGCCCCGGTATTGCCGGCGGAAAAAAATGCCTCGGC
>JAGVOR010000023.1 GCA_020052635.1 Candidatus Omnitrophota bacterium | reverse complement strand
GCGATTATCCGCGCTTTTAAATATTTAAATGACCAAGGTTACATCCAGCGCGGCCTAAAGCCGGTGAACTGGTGTTTTAAATGCGAAACGGCTTTAGCGGAGGCAGAGGTAGAATATGCAGACCATACCTCTCCCTCGGTATTCGTAAAATTCAGGATCAAAGATGAGGTTAAGCCGTGGCTTAAAGACAGCTATTTGGTCATCTGGACTACGACCCCCTGGACGCTGATCGCCAATGTTGCTGTTGCGGTGCATCCGGAGTTTAATTATTCTTACCTTAAGACTCCTGGCGGCAATTTAGTGATCGCCGATGTACGCCTGGGAGCATTATCCGGGATGGGGATCCAGCAATACGAAGTAATCCGCCAATTTAAGGGCAAAGATTTAGAAGGCTTAGCCTATGAGCATCCGCTGGGTTTACGTTTAGGTAAAGTAGTCTTGGCGGATTATGTTACTTGCGAGGACGGTACCGGTTTAGTACATACGGCTCCCGGACACGGTGCGGAGGATTATCAGACGGGGTTAAAATATGGATTAGAGATTGTAATGCCGGTTGATCCGCGCGGAAAATTCGATGCTAGTGTCCAGGAATTTGCCGGTCAGAATGTGTACGAAGCTAACCCGGAGATTATCAAAAAATTACAATCTATCGGTGCGCTGCTGTTAGAGCAAAAAATTACCCACTCCTACCCGCATTGCTGGCGTTGCAAAAATCCGATAATTTTTAGGGCGACTAAACAGTGGTTTTTGAATATCGACCACAATGATTTGCGTAAAAAAGTGTTAGAGGCGATAAAAGAAGAGGTAACCTGGATTCCTGAGTCAGGCAGGGAGAGGATTGCGGCCATGGTCGGCCTGCGTCCGGATTGGTGTTTATCCCGTCAGCGCTACTGGGGAGTTCCGGTTCCGGCTTTGGTTTGCGGGGAATGCAAAGAAGAATTTTTCGATACGCAGGTAATTGAAAAATTCGCTCAATTTAGTGCTGTCGAAGGCTCAGATTCCTGGTTTAGCCGGCCGATTAATGATTTTCTTTCCGGGAACCTGATCTGCCCGAAATGTAAGCAAGGGAAAATTTTTACCAAAGGCGCTGATATTTTGGATGTCTGGTTTGATTCCGGGGTGAGCAGCCAAGCGGTTCTGAAAAAAAGAAAAGAGTTGGGAGGGGTGCCGGCGCAATTATACCTGGAAGGAAGCGATCAGCACCGGGGATGGTTTCAATCTTCGATCATCCCGGGTATCGCTATTGACGGTGAGCCGCCATTTGAAAGCGTATTGACCCATGGGTTTGTGGTGGATGGAGAAGGCAAGAAAATGTCCAAGTCTCAAGGTAATGTTATTTCTCCGGCGCAGATCATTAAAGATTACGGGGCGGATATTTTGAGGATGTGGGTAGCAGCAAGCGACTACAATGAGGATATCCGGATTTCCAAAGAAATATTAGCCCGGCTTTCCGAGGCTTACCGCAAGATCCGCAATACGGCAAAATTTATTTTAAGTAACCTTTATGATTTTAATCCGGATACGGACAAGGTTCCTTATGATCAACTGCGTAAGATCGATCAGTGGATCCTTTGGCGGATGGAGCTGATCCGGAGTAATGTCGAAACTGCCTACGGGACTGCGGCAAATCCTAATTTTGAATTCAGCCGCGCCTACAAATGGATTTATGATTTTTGCAATGAGGAGCTTTCGATGTATTACCTGGATATGGTTAAAGGCCGGCTTTATACTTATGCCGCTGATTCAGTCCAAAGGCGCGCGGCCCAGACCGCGATTTATGAAGTATTAAACTGTTTGATCAGGCTGGTCGCCCCGATTTTAGTTTTTACTGCCGATGAGATTTGGCAGAGTATCCCCAAAGAAAAGCAGGATGCCGGATGCTTGAGCGTGCATCTTCTGGATTTTCCTAAAATTGACCCGCTCTTTAGTCAAGGTGACCTAAAATCGCGCGAGGGAAAGAATGTGGACCAGGAACTGAAAGAGTTAATTGCATTGGTTCCGGTCGCGGCTAAATCTCTGGAAGAATTGCGCTCCAAAGGCGAAATCGGCAGTTCATTTGACGCGCAAATAAATATATTGACAAAAACTCAGGATCGTTATACATTCTTACAAAGCTTCAGGAAGGAGCTGCCTGAGATCTTTAAAGTTTCACAGGTCCAAATAACTTTGGATGAGAATAGCTCTGAAGATTTGAGCGTTAGCGCACAAAAAGCCCAAGGTTATAAATGCGTGCGCTGTTGGAATTATGCAACGCAGATCGGTAAAAGCCAAAAGCATCCTTTAATCTGCGATAATTGCTTGCAAGCCATAGGGGGGTAAGGAGAGTGAAGAAAAAAACTAAGGCCAAGAAAAACGTTACGGCCAGAAAAATGATGGCAGCCAGGAAAAAAAACGTGGCGAAGAAAAGAACTGCCGCAAAAATCAAATTTTCTAAAAGCGATCTGAAGGAATTCAGAAAGATCGTTTTAAAAAAGAAAGAAGAAATCCTGGGAGATCTTCAGCATATCTCCGATGATACTTTAAGAAAGTCTCAAAAGGAGGCCTCCGGAGATATTTCCGGGTATACTTACCATATGGCGGATGTGGCCTCCGATAATTATGACCGCGAATTCTCATTAGGGTTGGCTTCCAACGAAAGAAAATCAATTTACGAGCTGGATGACGCGCTCAAGAGAATTGAAGAGGGGTCTTTCGGGATTTGCGATGACTGCAAGGGGTCGATTACCAAGATCCGGCTTAAGGCCGTTCCTTCCGCCCGGCTGTGCATCAAATGCCAGCAGAAAAAAGAGAAGAAGTAACGCCAGTATTATCCTTGAGATGATTTTGATCATCGTTGCCAGTGTGGTTATCCTGGACCAGATTACTAAATACCTTGCGCTTGAATATCTGCAGCTCAATACACCGGTCCCTTTAATCAAAAATTTTTTAAATTTGACGCTCGTGTATAACCGCGGGGCGGCATTCGGCCTCCTGCAAAACCAGTTGCTTCTGTTTATCCTGGTTACTTGTTTTACGGTCGGGTTGATTATCTATAATTTGAAAAGCAATAATAATTCGTTGTTATTAAAAATCGCATTAAGTTTAATTCTGGGCGGGGCAGTGGGTAACCTGATCGACCGGGTGCGTTTTGGTTTCGTGGTTGATTTTTTAGATCTGCGGGTCTGGCCGGTTTTTAACCTAGCCGATTCGGTGATCACGCTGGCTGCTGTCGCCTTAACCTGGGAGCTTCTGTTCAATAAAAATGCTGCCTGAAATCTGCCGGATCGGTAGTTTTACGATTTACTCATACGGTTTAATGCTGGTTTTAGCTTTTTTTACCGCTACCTGGCTTTGTTCGCGCCAGGCGGCTCAGGAAAAGCAAAATCCTGAAACAGTCTTTAATCTTTTTTTCTACGTTTTTATCTTCGGTATCATCGGTTCCCGCCTGTTTTACGTGTTAATTAACGCCGATTTTTATTTGCGCCATCCCTTAGAGATAATTATGCTGCAGCATGGCGGGATGGCCTGGTTCGGGGGATTGCTCTTGGGTTCGGCGGTTGCCCTGCTGTTTATTAAGCGGTATAAACTAGAACTGTTTAAGACCCTGGATTTGATCATTCCTTTTATCGCCCTGGGCCAAGCAATCGGCAGGATCGGCTGCCTTTTAAACGGCTGTTGTTTCGGCCGCGAGTCGCAAAGCGGATTATATTTTCCAGTTTTCGATAAGTTTTTGATTCCCACTCAGCTGTATTCTTCTTTGCTTTTACTGTTAATCTTCATTCTTTTAAGGTTTAAACAGGACCGCCAGCACCTGCCCGGAGAGATCCTCTGCGCCTACCTTTTTCTCTATTCCCTCAAACGGTTCTTCATTGAATTCTTGCGTAATGACAGCCCCCGGATTTTTTGCGGCTTGACTTTATTTCAAATTTTATGCCTGTGTGTTTTTTTCATATCCTTAGGTTTGACCCGTAAAATCCTTGCAGCTAAAAATAAAGCCGGATAAAATAACTGTTTGATCAACCGGCGCCCGGGGCGAATTCATCTCTTATGGTTAAGAAATTCTTATTTCAAATTAAACCGGAAGAAGCTAAGATGCGCTTAGACCTTTTGCTGGCGGATTATGCCAGCCGAAATAACCTTGGCCTTTCGCGCACGGTGATACAAAAGCTTATCCGCGAAGGAGCTGTTTTTGTAAATTCCCGGGCGGTTAAGAAACCGCACCATAAATTAAATTCCGCTGATCAGCTGGAAATTATCATTCCGGAAAAAGAAAAATCAACCTGTTTACCCGAGCAGATTCCCCTGGATATCGTTTATGAAGATGCAGACGTGCTGGTGATTAATAAACCGGTGGGGCTGGTGGTGCACCCGGCTCCCGGGAACCGGGAGCATACTTTAGTTAACGCCCTTTTAGGCCGCCGGATGGAATTATCCGATGTTAATAAAAACCGCCCCGGGATTGTGCATCGTTTGGATAAAGAGACCAGCGGGTTACTGGTGATTGCGAAAAATAATGCCAGCCACTTAAAACTTGTTAAACAGTTTGCCCAGCACAGCATTACGCGTAAGTATATC
>JAGVOR010000098.1 GCA_020052635.1 Candidatus Omnitrophota bacterium | reverse complement strand
CCTCAGCATGGCCATGGAAGTTGCCGCGATCTTCGTTTTCCTGCTGCTTAAAAAAGAAACCTTGACAGTAAAATACTAATATGCTACCATTTTTTAATTAGTAGCACATATCCAATAAGGAGTAATCATGGCTTTAGTGCGTTTCGGGGTTTCTATCGAAAATGAACTTTTAAAGAAATTCGATAATTTTATTAAAGATAAACAATAT
Source organism: Candidatus Omnitrophota bacterium (assembly GCA_020052635.1). Classification (GTDB taxonomy): domain Bacteria; phylum Omnitrophota; class Gorgyraeia; order Gygaellales; family Profunditerraquicolaceae; genus UBA6249. Next base: position 3,690 of record JAGVOR010000098.1, on the reverse strand, counting down.
ACTAACCGTTCGGAAGCCTTTAGGGATTTAATCCGCCAGGAGTTGGTGCAAAAACAGTGGCAAAGCGGCGCAAAAGTTGTAGGAGCGATTACCTTGATTTATGACCACCATAAAAGGGAGTTGGTAAATAAGCTGATGGATATCCAGCATGATTTCGGTGAATTGATCATTTCCTCCCAGCATGTACATTTAGACCACCATCATTGCTTAGAGATCATTGCCGTCAAGGGCGTTTCGCAGAAGGTCCAAAAGCTAGCGGATAGTTTAAAAGCGGTAAAAGGAGTTAAACACGGGGCTTTGAGTATGTCGACAACCGGGGCAGGGGTTTGAGATTATTTTTTTTACCATTAGTAACACGAATTTAATATTAATAGCATAGGAAGGAGAGCAGGATGTATCGCAGGGTATTAGTTTTGATTGCACTGGGTTTTTGGTTTTTGCCAGAAGGCATAGTTTTTGCCCAGGATTATGTTACGCAGGAGCAATATAATGCACTCTCCAGGCGGGTTTTGGCATTAGAGCAGCAGCTTGGCCGGCAAGAGCGGTCTATCCAAGAGCAACATGCCTTGATGGTTGAACAGAAGGAGAAGATTGCTGTTTATGAAAGCAAGTTAAGTGAATTAGATAATCAGCTGCATCGACAGAGCGGAGTTCCGATGGCTATTGCCGACGGATTGGAAATCGGTTCCGGCGGCACGATGATTATTCAAGGTACAAATAATGTTAACAATGCTACGGAGGGGGTAGAGAAAAAAGTTTCCCGTGCTGATACTTCCTATTCGGCGGATATAACACTGGGCAAGGAATTCAGCCAGGTTAACGGTAAAGTATTTTTACATCTTGAAGCCGGGCAGGGCGCTGGGTTTGAGGATGACCTGACCCTATATTCTAATGTTAACCGTGACGCCGATAACGATAATAATGTAAGATTAACCGAATTCTGGTATGAGCAGGGGTTATTTAAGGACCGGGTAGCTTTGACCTTCGGTAAGCTTGATCCTACGGCTTATTTCGACAACAATGAAGCGGCTAATGATGAAACTACCCAGTTTTTGGGCAGGATTTTCCGTAATTCCCCGGTGATTGAGTTTCCGGATAATACCGCCGGGATCCGGTTAGCTTATCTACCCGTGGATTGGTTAGAGTTAAACTATGGCATCTTAGACGGTGACGGAGATTGGGAGAAGATCGGGGACAGCCTGTTTAATATTGGGCAGGTGGCTTTTAAAACCAGTTTCTTTCAACTTCCCGGCAACTACCGGCTGTTGGGCTGGCATAGTAATGTTAATCATACTAAATGGTCTGATCTCAATCAGGTTAAGGAGGCTACTTACGGATTTGGCTTGAGTTTTGACCAAAAGATCAGCGAGAGCGTAACGCTATTTGCCCGTTACGGCTGGCAGAACCCTAAAGTTTATAATCCGGAAATTACGGCAGTCGGCGGGCATAATTATTCCCTGGAGCATTCTTGGAGTGCGGGTTTGCAGGTAGAAGGTAAACCTTGGAAAAGAGAAAATGATGTGCTAGGATTTACGGTAGGGCAGGCCTTTGCTTCGGGCGATTACAAAAAATACGGTTCGGCTACTGTGGCTTCTCCACAAGCTAAACCTGAGGGGCACTTGGAAGCTTATTACCGGATATGGCTGAATGAACATTTATCGGTTAGTCCGGATCTACAATATATCTGGAATCCGTTTGGCCGGGACGTGGCGGATGATAAGCGGGGGATTTTTGTCGGGGGGATGAGGGCACAGGTAGATTTTTAAGCTTTTATAACGATTGTTTATTAATAAAAGGAGGTAAAAGTATGCATATTCCGGATGGTTATTTGGGGCCGGCAACCTGCGGGTTTTTTTACGCCGTAATGTTGCCGATTTGGGGAATTGCTTCCCGGAGGGTTAAAAAAACTTTAAGCGCAAAACAGGTGCCGATGCTGGCGATTGGGGCGGCATTCAGTTTCGTGATTATGATGTTGAATGTCCCGATTCCCGCAGGGACTACCGGGCATGCGGTAGGGGCGGTATTGGTCGCCATATTGCTTGGCCCCTGGGCAGCCTGTATTGCGATTACCGTGGCGTTGGTGATACAGGCGCTGTTGTTCGGTGACGGGGGGATTACGGCAATCGGCGCCAATTGTTTTAATATGGCTTTTGTGATGCCTTTTAGCGGCTACTATATTTATAAAGCGATCAGCTATAAATCGGCAATTGATTCAAAAAGAAGGGTGATTGCCGCCGGGATAGCCGGATATCTGGCCTTAAATATCGCGGCAGCCCTTACCGGGTTTACCTTTGGATTGCAACCGCTTTTGCACCATACTGCAGACGGCCAGGCATTATATTGTCCTTACGGATTAAAGGTAGCTGTGCCGGTAATGCTGGCAGAGCATTTATTTGTTTTTGGCTGGGTAGAGGCAATCGTTACAGCTTTGGTGATAAAATATTTACAAAAGAATTCTCCGGAGTTATTAGAAAGGGGCAATTAGCCGATGAAAATCACGACTAAGCTGTGGATCGGGGTTGGTATTCTGGGTATTGTTTCCCCGCTAGGTTTATTTCTTCCGGATCATTTCAAAGCCGGCAGCGCCTGGGGAGAGTGGGGAGCGGAAGAAGTGCAGGAGTTGATTGGCTATATCCCGGCAGGCTTGAACAGACTGGCTACTCTTTGGAGCGCGCCGCTTCCAGATTATGCCTTTGTCGGATGGGAAGAGCAGTCTTTAGCCGGCTTAAGCCTGGCTTATATTTTTTCCGCAATAGTCGGCATAATGCTTTGCGTCGGAGTAGCATTTATGTTGGGTAGCATTTTGAGCAAAAAAGAATAAAAGGAAAATGGGGTCAGAATTATTTTTCTGGGCCTGAAGCCGTGAAAAATAATTCTGACCCCATTTTCCATCAATTTTTTCAGGTAAAAAAATAAATTTGTGCTATAATTTATGAAATTACCCATAATTATAGAATAGAAAGTTTCCGTGTTAAAAACCCCACTTTACGATACTCATCTTGCCCTGGGCGCAAAAATGGCGCCGTTTGGCGGCTGGATCATGCCCATTCAATATGAGGGAATTCTGGCGGAGCATGCGCATACCCGTACGCAGGCTGCCGTGTTTGATATTTGCCACATGGGAGAATTTATGCTCCAGGCTGATCCGGTTTCAAGCGGCTTTGACCGCCTCCTGACCCAAAATATAGTTTCCATGCCTTTTGGTTGTTGCCGTTACGGTTTTTTGCTGAATGACCAGGGGGGGATTCTGGATGACCTGATCGTTTACCGGATTAATCAAGTCAGCTGGATGATCGTGGTGAATGCCGCAACCATTGCCGCAGATTTTAAGCATTTAAAAGAAAATCTTTTGCCACAAGCTTCTTTAGAGGATGTGTCGAGCCGGATGGCCAAATTGGATGTACAAGGACCGCTCGCGCAGGTTGTGCTAAAAAACATTTTTGACGAAAAGTTAGCCGGACTTAAATATTATAACTTTGCGGAATTTAAACTTTTTGATCAGAGCTGTATTGTCAGCCGTACCGGTTATACCGGTGAGTTGGGTTATGAGCTTTATTTTACAGGTGATGCAAAAACCGCCGAACATCTCTGGAACAAACTTTTTGATGCCGGTAAAGAATATGAAATTCTACCGGTGGGTCTGGCAGCAAGAGATTCTCTTAGATTGGAAATGGGATTTTGCTTATATGG
>JAGVOR010000106.1 GCA_020052635.1 Candidatus Omnitrophota bacterium | reverse complement strand
TTATATGCCAGATGCAAGGGCCCCTGCCTCAAAATTCAGAATTTTCGTAAGATCTTTTCGTACTTATAAGTTAGCCAGGCTCCTTGTTTTACATATTGCTAAAAAAGCCGAAGAAATAGGTTTTACAAAACCGAGAATAAATAAACCAGCGATTCAGGAAATGGAGCGCAGGGAAAATGAAGCGGAATCAACTCATGCAGAGGCAGGTAAAATAAATCCGGATGGGAATGAGGCGCTTTTGATAGAAAAGGTAGATAAAGGCTCTGATGATGCCAATGCTTGTTTAGAGGCAGGTAAATTCTATGCTTATCGTGGAAAAATTCCTGAGGCTATGGAGTTATTTAAAAGAGCCATAAAATTAGAGCCAGGCGAGGTTGATGCGTATTATATGTTAGCCTGGCTTTATAAAGACCAAGGGCAGTATCTGGAATCTGAAGAGTTATATAATAAAATAATATTAATTAATCCTGAAAGTGTTCGAGCATATTGTGAGCTGGGGGATAATTATCGGATTTTAGACAAGTTCGTTCAGTCCGAGGAGTCATTTAAGAAAGCCATAAAATTAGACCCTGAAAACGCAGAGATATATTTTAAATTAGGTTGTCTTTATTTAAAACAACGCAAGTTTCTTCAGGCTGAAGATGTATTGAGAAAAGGCTTGGCCATCAACCCTGAACACGGGAAAACATACGGAGCGTTAGTTAGGCTATATGAAGAGATTGGTAACAATAGTGCTGCAGAAGAATATCGAAAAAAGACAGAAGATTTATTGTTGACGAAATTCAATTCGGTGCCTAGATATAACTATTTAAGGCTTAAAGAAGTATTAGATAAATACGGTATAAAATTGGTTTGCGTACAGTATCCGATGCGCAGTATCAGGCCATTAAAAGATATCTTCCGTGGAGCTGAAGAAGGCATAATCTTTGTGGATAATCAAGCGTCCTTTAGGAAAGCTGTAAAGCGAGATGGATATACGGAATATTTTATTGACAATTTCGGTGGTGATTTTGGTCACTTTACCCAAAAAGGAAATGAACTCTTGGTTGAAAAAATTGCCAATGCTATACTAAAAGAAGTGTTTAATAAATAAGGCGCGTGCTTAAAATGCGCCAATCTAAAGTAAATATATTGTAAATGATTGTATAAAAGTATATAATATTATGAAATTAGTTATGCTTTTAAATGAAAGCATTCTTTGTATCGCGCATTGATTTATCGACGGATTAGGGCTAAAAAATGAAAATCTCCGTTGGTTTAACTTTTCCCGGGCACTTGCAGGATGAGTCAATTATTTGTTGCCTCTGCAAAAAATTCAATATCGACATCAACATTATCGAAGCCTCTTTTTCCACGGCTGCCGGCTGGTCTATTCTTACGGTTGAGGGGGCGGAGGACGAAATTAAACGCTCCTTCGGCTACCTGAATGAAAAAGGGGTAAAGGTGCAGCAGATTCAAATCGATAAAAAGTAATAATTTTTCTAACTATGCCTTATACTGTTTTTGCCTTAAAATGGCGGCCCCAGGATTTTGAAAGCATTATCGGCCAGGACCATATTGTCGGAACTTTAAAGAACGCCATCGCTAAAAACCGTCTGGCGCATGCTTATCTTTTTGCCGGTCCGCGCGGAGTAGGCAAAACCTCAACCGCCCGCATTCTGGCTAAAGCGCTTAACTGCCAAGAAGGCCCGACGCTTACCCCTTGTCAGAAATGTCCCTCTTGTCTTGAGATTAATCAGGGCCGCTCAATGGATGTCATCGAGATTGACGGAGCCTCTAACCGCGGGATTGATGAGATTCGCGCCTTACGGGAAAACGTTAAGTTTTCTCCCACGCACGGCAAATATAAAGTTTATATTATCGATGAGGTTCATCAGATTACCGCCGACGGGTTTAATGCTTTGCTCAAAACCTTAGAGGAGCCGCCGGAGTTTGTAAAGTTCATTTTTGCTACTACTCACCCGCAAAAAGTCATTCCGACGATTATTTCCCGCTGTCAGCGGATGGATTTCCGCCGGATTACCGTGATCGAAATTATCGCCCAGCTTGAAAAAATCGTCCACCAGGAAAAAATTACCGTGGATGTTGAGGTTTTGGCGGCGATTGCCAGAAGCAGCGACGGTTCACTTCGGGATGCCGAGTCAGTTCTGGATCAATTGGTATCTTTTTCCAAGGGGAATATATCTTTGGCGGATGCGATTTCGGTTTTAGGAATGGTGGAGGCTGATGTATTGTTCGGGCTCACCGATAAGATCATCCAGAAAGATGCCCCCGGAGCTTTAAAGCTATTTAATGAGATTATCGACGAAGGCAAGGATCCCGGGGTATTTTTAGTCAATCTGATCGAGCATTTTCGCAACCTGATGGTGGCTAAGGTTTCCCAGGCCGATGCAAAATTAGTGGATTTGCCGCAGGAGATCTGCGACCGTTTATTTAAACAGAGCCAGCGCTTAAGTTTAGATGAAATTTTTGCGGTATTTAATATTTTAGTAGCGACTCAAGAAATGACCAAGCGGCTGGATTCCCAGCGTATCCCGCTGGAGATAAGTTTAGTCAGATTAGCGCAAAGTAAGCCGGATAAGCCACAAAGCAGCGGGGTGTCCTCCTCTGGGCACAGTCACAAAATTCAAACGCCGTCTCCGGTGCCGATCAATTTGTCTGCCCCTGATCAGCCCCCTGTTCATAAGCCAGGAGCAAGTAATTTGGCATCCAACAAACAAAGCCGCACTAATATTCTCCCGCAAGCAGAAAATACTTTAAAAATAGATGATTTGCCAATCCAGGATAAGGAAGATTTTCAGTCGGCATCTACCGCTACGCTGACCGTAGTTAAAGAAACCGTCACCCCGCTGCCGGAAGTTATCCCGCTGGAAAAAGTGCAGGAATCCTGGAATAATGTTGTCAATAGCCTCTCGCGGGTTAAAATGTCGGTATCTACCTATTTAAGCGAAGGGGAGCCGGTAAAGATACTGGGAGATTTAGTTACGGTGGCTTTCCCCAAGAGCTGTTCTTTGCATAAGGAGTCGCTGGAGATTAAAGAAAATAAACAGATTGTGGAGAAGGCGGTTTCAGAGATTTGCGATGTTCATTTGAGGGTAAATTTTATTCTTAGTGCCGAGGTTAAATCTATTAATCCGGATGCGCGCAGCAATCCTTTTATTAAATCCGCGCTGGAGATGTTCGGCGGCCGGGTGGTTAGGGACTAAATTAAAACGCCCTAATTCTAGATTAGCGTTTTAATTTGCATCGAGCGTTAAATTAAAAACGCCTAATTAAACCGCAGCGTTTTTAATTTACACCGAGCGATACGGCAATCAAAATTCACTTCAATGTATCATCCGGGTTTGAGCTCGGTGAAGGGTAAAAACTAATCAAAGGTATTTAATGGCCAATTACACCGCCTCTATCGAAAAATTAATCGAATGTTTAATTAAGCTTCCCGGCCTCGGCCGGCGCAGTGCCGAGAGGATTGTCGCCCACGTTTTAGGCGCAACTGCCGATGAAATTAAAGCTTTATCCGAAGCCCTAAACCGGGTAAAAGACAGCGTGCGCTCATGCAAAATCTGCAACAATTTAAGCGAAGAGGAAATTTGCAAGATTTGTCAGGATTTAGGCCGGCAGAAGGAGATCGTCTGCGTGGTGGAAAAACCCAGCGACGTTACGGCGATCGAAAAAGCGGGCAATTTTCACGGCTCCTACCATGTGCTTTTAGGTTCGATCTCCCCGCTGGAAGGCCGGGGACCAAGCGACTTAAAGATCGACGGATTAATCCAGAGGATTAAAGAGGGCAACCTTAAAGAAATAATTATTGCTACCGACGCCGATACGGAAGGGGAAACTACCGCGATGTATCTGACGCAGCTGCTTAAACCTTTAGGCGTACGCTTAAGCCGCATCGGCTTAGGGATACCGGTCGGCTCTAATCTTGAATATGCCGACGCGACCACGCTTTCGAAATCCCTGGAATCTCGTCGCACGATATAACCCATATATTTTAATTTTAAAATATATGCGACGACCCGTAGATGGTTTTTTGTTAACGGGCTAGTCGTACCATATAACCCATTTGTTTTTATTTCGAAACTTTTACGACGGTCCCCCCGACTCTTTTAGTGGCGGGCGCCGCACCGTTTAAATAGCATAATCGCCGTAATCACTGTTAAGAAAATATTAAATAATGATCAATATTACGAACCTTTCTAAAAATTACGGGCCAAAAATTCTCTTTAAGAATGTTTCATTGAATATTAACCAAGGAGAGAAGATTGGTTTAATCGGCCCCAATGGTACCGGAAAAAGCACGCTCTTTTCTTTAATCCTAAAAGAAACCGAAGAGTCGCAAGGCAAGGTGCGGATCAATAAAGGTATGCATATCGGCTACCTGCCTCAAGAAGCGGCTTTTTCTTCCGAGCGGACGGTGTTGGCAGAGTTGACCGAAGGCGATGAAAGAATTATGAGCTTAAAGAAGCAAAAGGAGGAGTTAGAGTCGCAAAATGCGGCTGGCTCAAAGCGCTACGGCGAAATCTTACATGATCTTGAAGTTTTGGATTTTTTTGAGCTTGAGCATAAGGCCGAAAAGATCCTGGCCGGATTAGGTTTTAAGGAGAGGGACTTTATCCGCCCGATCAATCAAATGAGCGGCGGCTGGCAGATGCGCGCACTTTTGGGCAAGCTGTTGACCTATCATTATGATCTCTTGCTTTTAGATGAGCCGACCAACTACCTGGATTTAAACGCGGCCCTCTGGCTTAAAGATTATCTGGCTGGTTTTAAGGGTACTTTTATTATGATCTCCCACGATAAGGCGTTTTTGACCGATGTCACCAACTACACTTTAATTTTAGAAAACGGGGCGATTACCAAGGTCCACGGCAATTATGAACATTATGAAGAGATTAAACAGCAAAAACGCACGCATTTAATTAAACAATCCAAGGAGCAGGATAAGAAAATCCAGCAGTTGGAAAAGTTCGTTACCAGGTTTCATGCCCAGCCGAATAAAGCTGCTTCTGTCCGGGCTAAGCGCAGGGTACTGGAAAGAATGAATGAAGAGATGATTGTTGTGCCGCCTGATCCCCGCCAGAGTATTCATACTTTTAATTTCCCGCAGACCCGCCGCAGTGGCCACCGGGTAATTAAACTGGAGCAGGTTTATAAAGCTTACGGAGAGATTAAAGTTTATGAAGGGTTGGATTTTGAGATTAACCAGGGAGAAAAAGCGGTTTTAGCGGGAGAGAACGGAGCGGGTAAATCTACACTTTTAAAGATCCTCGCCGGGATCGTGGAGATTGACAGCGGTAACCGGATTGTCGGACACAACGTGGATATCGGGTATTTTTCCCAGACCCGCACTGATGTTTTAAATGTAGAGAATACGGTTTTACAGGAGGCTTATAGCGCCGCGCCCGGTTATATGGCCGAGGAAGCCGTCCGCACGATCCTGGGGGCGTTTTTATTCAGCGGGGATGACGCGGACAAGAAAGTTAAAGTTTTATCTGGAGGGGAGAAGAGCCGCCTGATTTTGGCCAAGCTTTTAATTAACCCGCCGAATTTTCTGCTTTTAGATGAGCCGACTACGCATTTGGACGTGGATGCGGTAGATGCTTTAGTCCGGGCGCTTAAAAATTACGAAGGTACGATCGTCTTTATCAGTCATGACATTTATTTTGTTAAATCCGTAGCCAATATTGTTTTTGAAGTCAAAACCGGTAAAATCAGGAAGTTTCCCGGATCGTTCGATTATTACCTTGAAAAGCGGGATAGTCTAACCGATATTGATAATGCGGTTAAACCGAAATTAAAACCGCCTAAGCCGGTGGATGAGAATAAAGAAAATGCTAAAGAGGAAGCGGCCTTGGCCAAGTCTCTAGAGAAAAAGCGCAAAGTTAATAATGCTGTCATCCGTGATCAGATTAATAAGATCGCTAAAAAACAGGAGAGCTTAAAGCTGGAAAGTTACGCCAAAGCACGGGCACTTTCAGAGCCCCATTTTTACCGGGATGAAGAAACCGCCAAAGAGTACGGCCGCCGGATGAAAGAGATCGAAAAGCTGATTTTGGAGCTAGAGGCCCAAATAAAGGTTCTTGAAAGTCAGATTATTTAGAAAGGCGTTAAAGTACCTAGCGAATATTTTTAAGCTAGTTCTGGAAATATTGCTCAAGCATCGTTCCGGGATGAGAAGATAATAATTCTATGATGCTGTGCGTATGTACATAGGCATTCATAAAAGCGTCGCTTTTGCAGATGAGGTTGAGCCTTTTTATGCAACTCTTCGATGTGTTTGTCATATTATAATGAATTTTTTTAATCGTTTCATTTATTTTTCCCGCGTCTGCTTTATTCAGCCAATAAATATTCAGGAAAAGATGGGAAACCGCCTCGCTTAGATCCATAAAAGGTATAATCCCGCGGAAATATTCCTTATACTGTTTTACGTCCTCGCAATATTCAAAAAAAGACATATTTACAACATACTGCAGGGCTTTGTTAATAGCCGTATCAGAAACATGTAAATGGCCCATTCTGTCGACATAGACCGCGGTCACTTTATCGTAAGAAACGAAATTATTAATCTTTTCCAGGAATGGCAACAATGGTTTCATCGCTGAACAAAAAACATTTTGCCCGCGATAAGGGAAAACTTCGCAGGTTTTGAAATATTCATTTTCCCTCATGGAAGGTGGGAGCTTTGAAGGGTTATTCCAATATTCTTCGCCAAGCTGTTTTATCGTATCTTGTGAGAGGTCCAGGCAGTCACCGTTGGGAAAATGCAAATACATGCCCTCGTTTTTGTAGGCATCTGTTTTTATCTCCATCGTTATCCTCCTCGTAATAGATCTTTGACTTACAAATGATCATAAGATTGTTCCCAAAAGATTCGTTTATAAAGCAAAATACCTGAAACTTGAATCAAAATATTAAAAACGTCTATCTAAGGCTAATAATACTCTTTTTAAAGGAACTTACAAGGGGTTTTAATCGGCAATAAGCAAAAGCAGGAATAACTTAACAAACCGCTTAATTTTTATTGCTTTATAGCCGGAACCCGTGTATAATCTAGTGCCAAAAGCGGTTTAATGACCCTGCTCCAATAAATAATTCACCTTTTTCGCCACAAGCGGGTAAATGGATATTCAATCTATTCCCCCTTAGCTCAGTCGGTAGAGCGAGAGACTGTTAATCTCCAGGTCCGTGGTTCGAGTCCACGAGGGGGAGCCAAATTTGCCCAGTTGATGAATAATCGCTGGGCATTTTTGTTAGCAAATTTGGCGACCCCGAGTGAGGGGGTGCGGGGGAAACGCCCCCGCGTCTGGGGGAGAACAGCGTCCGTAAATTAAGCCCAGATAGCGTTAGGAGGGGGCTTGCCCCCTCCTAAGGAGCACACCGCCAACGGCGGTGTGCGACCCACGAGGGGGAGCCAACACTGTCCAGCAATCGAAATTCGCTTAAATGTGTCATTTAGGTCTGAGTTCGGCGCAGTCCATCACTGCGAATTTATTCTATGCGGCAACATGTACAACTAAAAAGATGATTAAAACAATTCGCTTAAGCGTATCATATAGGCTTAGCGTGGTGCTACTCTACCACCGCCAATTTATTACTGAGTCGCTGTATTCCTCGGTTTGAGTTCGGCGAATCAATCACTGCGAATTTATGCTACGCGGCAAGGGCACCCGTCTCCGCGCCAGCTCTCTGCAATAGGAGCGACCCGCGAAGGTGGAGTTTTTAATTTCTAACCCTCTGTAAGTTAAATACTTGCGGAGGGTTTTTATTTGGAGTAAACTATAATAGTTTACTAATTCACAAACCACTAAGGAGAATTATGAAAGTTAGAGATAGCGGAATGCCCGGGAAAGATATGTGGGAAAATTTCTTTAATCCTGATGAGGTTCTAATAACACTCGGTTTGAATAGCAAGATAAACAATGCGGCAGAATTTGGTTGTGGTTATGGCACATTCACAATACCGGCTGCAAAAATTATAAAAGGAGAAATTTTTGCGTTGGATATAGAGCCGGATATGATAGAAATTACGCAGAAAAGAGCCAAAAAACAGGAATTAAATAATGTTAAAACGATTCTTCGAGACTTTGTAACAGATGGTTCAGGGCTTAAAGATGAAAACGTTGATTTTGTTATGCTTTTTAATATTCTTCATGCAGATAATCCGGATAAATTACTCCGTGAGGCTTATAGGATTCTAAAGCTAAATGGTACGCTTGGTATTATTCACTGGAATTACGACCCTAAAACGCCGCGAGGACCAGCAATGGAAATACGCCCAAAGCCAGAACAATGTATAGAATGGGCAGAAGACACTGGTTTTTATAATCCAAAAAAGTATAATGTAGGCCCATATCACTATGGGATTGTTTTAATAAAAGGAAGAGGTGAATTATGAAAATAGGAGTTATTATTTCAAATAACGATGCAGAAACTTCTTGGAACGCCCTGCGGTATGCAAACTTTTGCCTCGGTCAAAAAGATGAGGTTAAAGTGTTTTTGACCGGTAAAGGTGTTGAGTATCAGAAAATAAGCACAGATAAGTTTAATACTATTGAACAAGTAGAGAAATTACTTCAGTCCGGTGGAAAAATACTGGCTTGCGGAACGTGCATTAAATCCCGGAATCAGGAAGATTCTGAGATGTGTCCTATTAACACAATGAAGGATATGTATGAGATTATCAAAGAAAGTGACAAGGTTGTGACTTTTTAGCAAGCAATATGGATTAGTTCATTACATAGGAAATTAGCTTTTTCGTTTATGCACCAATTACTAAACTTATCCAACAGAGGGAGTAAAATAGAACTCGAACTTTGCGAAAGCCTTGATGTTCGAGGAAAGCTTTTTGCAGGTGCAAATGACTTGCAGAAGGCTTTTTACCGAGGTATAATCGTTTTATGAAAATAATAACAGAAACATTATTGTTGAGTGAACTTAAGCAGATGGCCGAAGATACTTTTGGTAATTTAGTGAAAGCCGTTGTCGATATTGAAAAAGGATTAATTGCGGTTGATGCCGAGCTTCATTCTGATTTGGAAGCTTTACTTTTAGAAGACGGCTCAAAACAGAAAAACCTTTGGGGCATAAACCTTTATCCAGAAATCCAGGGTGACGATTTTGTTGAGTTTGATTCTCTGATTAATATGCGTCCGTCACAGGGGAACAGGAGCCGTAATATCGAAAGCGATGAAACGCGTAAGAAAATTATTGAAGTGGTTACAAAAAGGATCAAGCGATGAATTATCAACATAAAGATCTCGCAACGGGCCGTTGGAGTAAGCTGCCATTATTGGCGCAAATGGCAAATATCGGTGGCGAGGTTGAGCGCGCACTTAATTGGCGGATAAAGAAAAATGCTGATTATGCTCAAAAGGCATTTGAGCGATCTTTAGAGTTAATCGATTTGACATTAGATAGTGACAAAAATTATGCTCATTTAAATGAGATTACACGCCTGAGAGAGGCAATCGTTGATTATTTCTTTGGGGTGAACCAGTTTTTGTCCTCGGAAGCCTCTTGGAGGAATTACTTCTTACCTTTTACCTACGCATCCCGCAGAAATTATCAATCTTGAAAACAATCTTACTTATAAAATTATCTCTAATTTTGCGATGAATACTCCCCGGGCTAAAGCCTGGGGATAGTCGGTCTGATATTATACTTGATTTTTCGATACGTATTGGCATGCGTAATGACCAGGGAATATGAGATAAAGTTATTTTAATGCCGGTAAGGGATTTATTCAAAAATTCCAGTTTTAGCTTAATTGGGTACAGTTTTCCGATTGATTTGGAAGCTGTCTCTTCTTTTGCTGTTTTTTAATTCTTTTACGGCGCAGGTCTATTCTTTCAGATGGTCTATTGGTTGGACACCGGGAAAGCAGCGGTAATTGCGTTACTGAAACTGGGCAGGGATGTTACGATTATCCCGCAGGACGATATGCCAGTTACCGTTGATTTACGTTTTTAATTTCTTCGACTTTCTTTTGCAGCGTTTCAATCTTGCGGTTTATTTCTGCTATCTGTGCGTCATATTCTTCGAATCTTCTCGCCGCGTATTCCCCCGGCCCCTCCACTACTCTTAAGTCGCCTTTTTTCTGAATGACTGTTCCTTTGGGCAGGAGTAATTTATAACCCGGCTCTACCTCTTGCACCTCCATGCCGTCTGACAAATTGTTATCCGGGCTATTTTCGGCATAGAGTATCCCGGAAGATAAAATGCAGATAACCCATAAACCTGCAGCAAGAAAAGTAATTTTTCCCATGGTAACCTCCTTAAGCTGTAAAAGAATTATACTACTTTAATCTTGAAGGGGGAAGAGAATTAGCCTATTATTTACGCGTTACTTTATGGATGTGGACATGGGTACACTGTTTAGCATAGCAGAGGTACACTGTCGAGATTAGAATAGAAACTGTTTCTGGGTTCTGGGTTAAAGCCACTTGCGACGCTTAAAATAGATCATCATGACGATCGTGATCAGGGCCATGGTGAAAATAACGGCAGGATAACCGAACTGGTGCTCCAATTCCGGCATATGCTTAAAGTTCATGCCGTAAATACTGGCAATCAAGGTCAGGGGCATAACGATCGTAGAAATTACCGTTAAAGTCTTCATGATCTCGTTGAGGCGGTTTGAAACTACTGAAACATAGGCCTCCATCGCCCCGGTAATAATATCCCGGGAAGTCCCCACGATATCGTTGATGCGGATTAAGCTGTCGTAAATATTCCGGAAATAAATAGCATTGGGAGGGGCAACTTGTGGATAATCGCCGCGGGCCAGCAAGCTGATCACATCCGCCTGCGGGCCGATGGTCCGCCGCAGATGAATAATTTCATTTTTCAAGGTATAGATCTTTTTGAGGGTTTCATTGGTCGGGTCTTTAAACAGCTCATCGCTCATCTGGTCTACTGATTCATCGAAGGTATGGATGACCGGAAAGTAACTGTCGACTAAGCTATCGACCAGCGCGTATAAAAGAAAGTCCGTTCCGTTTTTAATGATCGGGGAATCCTTACGGATTCTTTCTTTGTTGAGGGCTAAGCTTTGGATGGCTTCGTTATGCGAAGTCACCAGGAAGTTTTTACCCAGGCAGAAATCCAGCTCATTCATTTTAATTTTACCGATGCATTTTTCGTTACCGGAGCACTCCAGGGAAAACATAATCAGAAAGAGATAGTCTTTAAAGTTTTCGACCTTCGGCCGGGCATTGACCATAATGAAATCTTCGATCGTCAGCGGGTGGATATTAAATACGCCGGTGAGCAGATCGATATCGTTATCGTCGATATCCTGGATATCCAGCCATAAAATACTGGCGGGGTCCTTGATCGCCTCCTGCATTTGCCCGGGGTTCAGGCGTTCGAAATTAATTCCCGACGTAGGGTTATAGAGGAAAGTTTCGTACATTAAGCCTCCTGAAAATATGAAATATAAAAGAATAATACCACAAGGCATTATAGATTACAAGGTTGAATTATAATTTCTCTGTGGTAAAATGAAACATAAGCTTAGGCATGATTATTCAGGGGGAAGGGGGAGCAAGTGAAAAAAACTTTTATCTTTGGCGCGCTGATTTTAACGCTGGGCGCAGGGAATGTTTTCAGCCAGCAGTTAAGCAAGATTGAATTGAGCGACGGCTCTACGCTTAACGCTGAGGTGGTTTCTTTTGTCAACGGGGTTTATACGTTTAAAGCCCCGGATGCTGGAGAGATCAAGGTCCCTGCGGATAAAGTTGCGCGTATTGAAACCGCCAGTTCTGCTAGTACTTTCGGGGCGGATAGGTCCGGCGATTTAAGGCAAGCGCAGGTGGCGGCGATGCATGAAAAGTTGATGGCTAATCCCGAGAATGCGGCCCTGGTTACCGGAATTGCCAAAAATCCAAACTTGCGGGAGATGGCCAATGACCCGGAAATTTTAGAAGCGGCGAAAAAAGGGGATATCCAGAGCCTGCTGAATAACCCTAAATTTATGGAGATTGTGAATAGCCCCGAAATGCAGGATGCGGTTAAGAAAATAAAGGATTAAAAGAGTTTAACCAGAGAATCGAGGAAAAAAATGAGCAAACAGATTGCTTTCGGTCCGGTCAAGCCGCTTTTGGATGATCCGGATATTTCGGAAATTATGATTAACAGCTACGATAAAATCTTTGTGGAAAAGAGCGGTAAAAAGATCCCGGTGGAAGTTTGTTTTAAAAACGTCGACGAGCTGAGTAAACTGATCAATGATATTTTTACCGCTTACAACAAGCGGATCGACCAGGAGTATCCTTATGCCGACCTGTGTATCGAAGATGGAACGCGGATCAACGCGATTATTCCTCCGCTGTCGCGTTTCGGGGCGGCGGTAACCTTCCGGAAGTTTTCCAATAAAATCAAATGCCTGGATGACTTGATCAATATGGGGATGTTAAACCGCAAGGCGGCGGATTTCCTGGTAGCCTGCGTCAAAGGCAGGGTGAATATGATTTTATCCGGGGGGACCGGGGTGGGTAAAACTACGCTTTTGCAGATGCTTTCGCATTATTTTGATCCGGATGAGAGGGTAGTGACCATTGAGGATGCCGCGGAATTAAAGATCGATAAAGAGGATGTGGTTTCCCTGGAGACCCGCCTGCCGGACCGGGAGGGTAAAGGGGAGGTTACTTTACGCGATTTAACCAAAAACTCCCTGCGTATGTCCCCGGACCGTTTGATCTTCGGAGAAATCAGGGGCGCCGAAGCGGTGGACATGCTGCAGGCGATGTCGATGGGTAATACCGGGGCGATCGGGATTATCCACGGTAATTCGCCGAATGAAGCGATGAACCGTTTAGAGTCCATGGTGCTGATGCTGGGGTTGAACCTGTCTTCTCTGGAGATCCGGAAGATGATTTCGAATACCATTAATCTGGTGGTGCATGTCGAGCGTATGCGCGACGGGAAGCGCCGGGTAACCTGCATTACCGAGCTGCGGGGTTTGAAGAATGAAGAGATCTTTTACAATGACCTCTTCACCCTGCAGGAGGAGAGAGTAGGAGAACAGACAATTGAACAATTAAAGTCGGCTTTTCAATATTACCCGGTATTCTTTACCCGGCTGGAGGAGGAGGGGCTGGTTTCCGGAAAGACCTTCTCCGGTTAGCCCGGTAATTTAATCGAGGATTTTGTTGATGAGGCGATAATGAAAAAAAGACTGGGGTTAGTATTAGCGATAGTGTTAATGTTTACAGTCAACCTTTATGCCGCAAAGGACGCGGCTAAACAGGTTACTGAAATACAAAGTGAGGAGGAACAGATCAAGGAAGAATTGGCCGCATTGCAGGAGGAGGCTAAGCAGCTGGAAACCGAGATTAAAAAGATTGAAAATGAGGCCAAGCCCCTAAAGAAAAAACTGGCTAATATCCGTAAAAAAATGAAATTCGCCAAAGAAGATTTAAAAGACCTGCGGCGGGAAGCTAAGGAAAAAGCAAGATAAATTTTAGGATTTGTTTTAAGCGTTGCCTTTACGTTTACGGTTGAACGGTATGGATAAGCGTTAATTTTTTAGCCGCTTAAAAAATCCGGGATCGCAAGGGTCATCAGGAGGGGCTATGGAGAAAAAGCTGCTGATTATTTTATGCGTTATTGGTTTGCCAATCTCTGTATTTGCGGAAACTATCGTGTTTAAATCCGGTAAAACAATGGAAGGAAATATTCTGGAAAGGACGGAAAAATATATCACGCTGGATTTTGAAGGCGTCCCGGTTATTTACTTTATGGATGAAATCGAAAGTATCGATCGAGCCGAAACCTTGGATCAGACCGATACCGCTTTAGAGATAAAAATTTCCGAAAGCGAACTAACTCCCGTGGTAACTGCCCCTTCCGATGAATACGTATCTGCTGTTGGGGTTGATACAGAGACCGTAAATATGGAAGATACCCCAGAAGCTTCCTTGGCCGCTGAAGAGCAGCCAGCTCAGGGTGAGGATTTGACTGTCGTTGAGTCTCCAACCGCCGAAGAATAT
>JAGVOR010000138.1 GCA_020052635.1 Candidatus Omnitrophota bacterium | reverse complement strand
GTTTTAAATGCCGTTAAAAATACTCCGGAGGTCTGCAATATATATTGCGCGACCGCTAATTCCACGGAGGTAGTAGTAGCTTCGGGGTCAACCGGACGCGGGATATTGGGGGTGATTGATGGAGTATCACCCCAGGGGGTGGAAAGCGAATCGGATGTTGCCTGGAGGAAGGATCTCTTGCGTAAAATCGGTTATAAACTTTAAATTCCTGAGATGAAAATGGACGTTAAAAAGATCCGTAAATTTTTTACCCGTTTAGCTGCCTGGGTCGGCATAAACATTTGTTCCGGGATCGTGCGCCTGGCCCCCGCAAAATATCTTTACTTCTTTGCCCGGCAGATTGCCGGCCTGGCTTTTATTTTTGCCAGAAAGCAGAAGGCCATTGCTTTAGACGGCTTAAGCATTGCTTTCGGTAAAGAAAAATCTCCCCGTGAGCTTGAAGCAATAGCCAAAGACTGCTTTGTCTATATGGCGAAAAGCGCGGTAGAGCTGATGTTCTTTTTTGATAAACCTAAGGCGCTCAAAGAACGGGTGCATATGCAGGGCCGCCAAAATCTGGATGCGGCTTTAGCCCGTAAGCACGGGGTGATTTTGGTCAGCGCACATTTTGGCAACTTCCCGCTGCTTTTGGGGAGCTTGGCGGTGGAGGGCTATCAGGCCGCCGGGATTATGAAGCCGATGCACGATGCCCGAATGGAACGGATTTTCTTCAAAAAAAGAGAGAAGTTCGGGGTGAAAACGATCTACAGCCAGCCGCGCAATATTTGTGTAAACTCTACGATCAACGCCTTGCGCAATAATGAGGTCGTCTTTATTCCCATTGATCAGAATTTCGGTACTGCCGGGGTGTTTGTCGATTTTTTTGGGGCCAAGGCCGCCACTGCCACCGGCCCGGTGATCTTTGCCCAGAGGACGCAGGCAGCGCTTATCCCCTGTTTTATTTTGCGGCAACCTAATGACCACCACCAAATCGTTTTTGAACCGGAGTTGAAGCTTGAAACCGGTACCGATCCTGCGGAAGTGATCCGGGAAAACATTCAAAGACTGACGAATATTATAGAAACTTATATCCGCAGATATCCTGCGGAATGGGGCTGGATTCATCGCCGGTGGAAAAGTAAGCCCCCGGCCAAAGACCCTAAGCAGCCAACATGATTTTAACTTTAAACAAGGAGAGGCTTTATGACTGAGGAGAAAAAATGCTGTTGTACGCAGCCGGGATGCGGCGATCTTAAAAAAAAATTGGGCAAACTGTTTAAAGTGATTCTCGGGTTAGGTTTTCTGGTTTTTGGCGGAGCGGCGATCTTAAGGTTTTGGCCGGAATTACTCCTCATGATTAAAGGCTCAAGCGGCCTGCTATTTATGATGGTGGGTGTGATTATTTTGGCTATCGCTAAAGAATAAAAGTTGTAAAAGGCGCTTTCTTTGAGGTTGAACCCCGGAAAATGAAAGCGCCTTATTTATTCCAACGCCACTATTTCTTTTGCTATTACCCGGT
Organism: Candidatus Omnitrophota bacterium; assembly: GCA_020052635.1. Lineage (GTDB taxonomy): Bacteria > Omnitrophota > Gorgyraeia > Gygaellales > Profunditerraquicolaceae > UBA6249. Next base: position 1,244 of record JAGVOR010000138.1, on the reverse strand, counting down.
TTTCGTATATAATATACTGCAATTACGTCAGTAACATAAAACACAGGAGAATACGCATGGAAACAACAATGGCCAGAGAGTTAATTAGTAACCGAAAACTTTGCCGCCTGCTTAGTGTGGGGGCTTTGATTATCCTGACTGCTTTATCGGCTTTTGTGCGGGTCCCGCTCCCCTTTACTCCCGTACCGCTTACCCTGCAAACTTTTTTTGTTTTGCTTTCCGGGGCATTACTGGGCAGGAAACTGGGGGCAGCTTCGCAAATAGCCTATCTGGGGTTAGGGTTAACCGGACAGACGATTTTTACCGGCACCGGAAGCGGCAGCCTGTATTTATTAGGGCCCACCGGCGGCTATATTATTGGCTTTATTTTAGCCTCTTTTTTTGCCGGAACTCTGCTGCAGCAGGAAAAACAAAGCTGGGGGGTGGTTTTTATCAAGCTGCTGGCGGCGGATTTTATCATTTTGTTTACCGGTACCTTGTGGATGAAAATAAGCTTTTCCTATTCACCGGTTCAAGCATTCCTGCTGGGATTTTTACCGTTTCTGCCGGGAGATATTTTAAAAGTAGTTTTGGCGACCGCCGTTTATCAAAAATTACGCGGGCCGATTAAGGCAGCCCTCGGTTAGTTTTTTAAAATACCCCCGGGAATTATCCGATAAATGAAGACACTTTTCTTAAAGATAATTTCTTTATCTTTGTTGGCATTTGCCCTGGGGGCTTGCGCTCGTTTCGCCGGGATGACCCCGCACCAATCCCTGTCTTTGGGTATTTTTTCCGCTTCCATTCTGGGTACGCTTTTCTTCTGGGATTTCCGCTTAAGTTTCGCTTTTATCGGTACCTCGCTTTTGTTAATGACTAAAACAATTGACCTTGAGCACGTCTTGGAATTCTCTTCACTGGAGGTAATTCTTTTTCTGGTGGGGATGATGGTAATTATCGGGCTGCTTAAAGATTCCGGGGTATTTGCCTGGATCGTCAGCGTGATTTTACGGATACCCCGCTTAACCGGCAGGAAGTTTTTTCTGATTATTACGCTGTTTTCGGCTCTCTTGGCCTGCGCGGTCGATGAGGTGACCTCGATCATCTTTATGGTGGTGGCGGTGATGGAGATTTGCGATTATTTTGAGGTGAATCCCACCCCTTTTGTAATTATTTCGGTGCTGGCGACTAATATCGGTTCGGCGGCCACCGTCCTGGGAAATCCTATCGGTATACTGATTGCCTCCAAATCCGGTTTGACCTTT